>JAEXXN010000282.1 GCA_023405875.1 Bacillota bacterium
GTATTATGCCGGTATCAGTCTTCTGTATATAATATCCGCTTATGGCCTGACCTTCCTTCAGCTTAAGCGCATATCCGGTGTTTTCCCCGTTTTTTGAAGCGGCTATAGAGGCAAAGGGGGAATTGGACGGCAATTGCGGCAAAGCTGCCTGGCAGCCCGCTGCTATATCAAGCTTCAGCAAGGCTCCGTCAAAGTCCGCTACTGCAGCGGCTGGGCTATCTATAGAAAGCTTGAGGGAATCCCACCAATCTCCTGCTGCATATTCAGCATTGCGGATAAGCGCACCGGAACGGGTCTTGGCGGCATATACCTCCACATCCTCTTCCTTTACCCACTGTCCCAGGGACAGGCGTACGTAATTCCCCGATATCCCCGTAACAGTATCAAGCATCCCGCTGTACAGCTCACATGCCGCTCCATTTGAGGAAGAAGCAGTCTTGTATGTATTGACGACATCCTTTTTTATCCTGGCATAAAATGGTGAGCCTTCCATTATAGCTCCCACCTTTGCAGGGGCTTTGCAGCTTTTTACAGTTCCTTTATAATTCATTGTATAAACCGGTTCTCCAAGGTCTATGTTCCGGGGCGTTCCGGTATATTGAGGAATGGTATATTGATAGGTGAAGGTATCTGCAAAAAGTCCCGGTGCCTCTGACTTCTTTCCCGAAGGCTTCATTTCATAGCTTTTCCCTCCCAGCTTCACCGTTACACTGGAGCCAAGGGGTGCTTTGCAGGAAAGAGTTATTTTTTCTCCCGGCTTGCGGTACTCAAGGCTTTTGGGAAATACTGAAGCTTCTGGTATCTCAGCCTTATCCATTTTTGCCAATCCGGAAGAAACAGCCTCTCTTCGTATTACACGGGTCACCTGTGAGCCTTCCTGGGAGAAAGTGAAAGTATTTTCTCCTAATACCAGGGGGACCAGTACTCCGAAATACCCACGGGCCGATCTGTTTTCCACAAGGCTTCCATTCAGGTATAGCGGTTTGCCCGGGTCAGAGGACCCATTCAGATAGTAATTTTCAAAGGTGGTCTTTATATCTTCGGCCGGCTTTGAAATACTGACCGGTATAGCTTCTCTCATACTGTCCTTCTTTTCATATACTGCCTTGATGGCAGTCCTTAACTCAGGGTTATTACATAAGGATCTGTTGCTGAAAAAAATACTTCCCTTTACTTCCTTATTCTCCGAATTCACTTGAAGCTGCTTTTCCACCTCGGCAACGCCATACCAAGGGCTTTTGGAATCTACGCCTATGGTTTTGTAAGCAGCCTGTCCGATATAAAGATCTACACCGGTGCCTGAGGTTACATCGGACCACCAGGCAAGCAGCTTGCCGTAGTCTGCAATATCAAAGCCAATATGCCAATAGAGCTGCGGTGCTATATAGTCAAGCAGGCCGTCCTTTACCCACCTTCTGGTGTCGGCGTACTGGTCATAGCAGGACTGTGTTCCTCTGGTATCACTTCCAAGGGCATCGGTGCTTTTGTTCGCCCATATTCCGAAGGGGCTTACACCGAAGCTTACAGCTTTGCCGGTCCCTTTTATCGCCTTTGACAGATCGCCTATAAGCAGGTTCACATTGGCCCTCCGCCAATCGTCTATATTGCTGTAGCCTTTACCGTATTGGGCATAAGCGGCTTTGTCATTAAAGTCCTTTCCGGGATAAAAGTAATCATCCAGATGAATTCCGTCCACATCATAGTTTTGTATTATCTCCAGGACTCCGTCTATTACAAGGCTTCTAACTTCGGGAAGGGCGGGATTGTAGTACAGATTGCCGTCGCTGTACTTTACCGCCCAGTCACTCTTTAACCGTGCAGGGTTTGTGGGAGCAAGGGATGCAAAGTCATGCTTCGGCTCCTTTGCCGTCTTTTTTGTGACCCTATAGGGATTTATCCATGCATGAAGCTCTATTCCCCTCTTATGCGCCTCAGAGACCCAGAATTCCAGGGGATCAAAAGCATTATCGGGAGCAAGTCCCTGAACGCCTGTCAAATACTTTGACCAGGGAAAAAGCTTTGATTTGTAAATCGCATCTGAAGCAGGACGGACCTGAAGAAAAACAGCATTCAACCCCATAGCCTCAGCATCATCCAGTATTTTCAGGGCTTCACTCTTCAATACCGCTGAATTGGTAGTGGGTTTTGAAGGATAGTCTATATTTGCAACAGTTGCTACCCACACCCCTCTAAGCTCAGCCTTCTCTGCAGCCTTCGAAGCGGCAGAAACTGAAAAAACCGGTATTGTCAGGGCAAGGACGATCAAAAAAATGAGGATTCTTGTAACATGCTTCATACTTTTCTCCTTATCAGATGAATTTTGTATTTTTTGTGCTTTTAATGGTACTTCTACAAGTTTATTCAAATGCCCTGCTATTTCCCGGTTTTTTAATGAAATTGTAACAGAAGGAAAAAAGGGTGTGATATAATATTGAGAGAATATTCACTCACTTATGGGGGGGTTGCTTATGTCCACTCATATACTTGCTTACGATGTGGGAACTACAGGTATAAAAACCTGCCTGTTTGAGATTTCCGGCACAATAAGGCTTGTTGCCAGCGTTATGGAGGGCTACGAGCTATATGTGCTGGAGAGCGGCGGCGCTGAGCAGGAGCCCTATGACTGGTGGGAAGCCATGTGTAATTCAACCGGGAGATTGCTTGAGGACAATAGTATTTCCGCCGAAAAAATAGCAGGCATCTCCTTCTGTTCACAAATGCAGGGACTTGTACTTGTTGACAGCAAGGGAGAGCCTGTAAGGCGTGCAATGAGCTATATGGACCAGAGGGCTGACAGGGAGCTGAGAGCCGGTATGGCCAACGGGCTCCAGCTTGCCGGGGCGAACATATACAGGCTGGCCAGGTCTCTCATTATTACCGGGGCTGTTGCTGCAAGCGTCAAAGACCCTGTCTGGAAATACAAGTGGGTGGAGAATAATGAGCCGGAAAATTTCAACAGGGTATATAAATGGCTGGATGTAAAAGAGTTCCTGATATGCAAGTGCACCGGCCAATTTGTGATGACCAGGGACAGTGCCTATGCCACCCTGCTATATGACACCCGTAAAGGCAGGGAAGGCTTCAGTAAGGAGCTTTGCAGCATGTTCGGCGTAAATCCCGCGCATCTTCCCACGGTAACAGATTGCTCGACCATGGCAGGGCGCATTACTGCCGATGCGGCCTCCCGGCTGCACCTTTCTGAAGGCACTCCGGTATTCGGAGGAGGCGGTGATGCTTCCCTGATCGGGGTGGGCGCAGGAGCTTCAGCCCTTGGCAGCACACACATATATACAGGTACTTCCGGCTGGGTATCAACTGTAGTGCCGGGACAGACAGTTGACACTGCCTCGATGATAGCGGCAATCGTCGGTGCCGGACGCAGCTCCTTCAATTATTTCGCAGAGCTGGAAACAGCCGGCAAATGCCTGGAATGGGTGAGGGATCATCTTGCCCTTGACGAAATAGATATCTACCTTGAGAAGAAAAAGATATCCGATTCAAAGG
>JAEXXN010000288.1 GCA_023405875.1 Bacillota bacterium
CAAAGGTGCTTCAACTGATAGATGCAGACTCTATAGTGGTCAGCGCAGAGGTTGAGGAGGAATTTATCAAAAATGTTACCCTTGGCGAAGCTGTTGAGATTGTGCCGGTGTCTGACAGCAGTATGTCTATTCCGGGTAAGGTGGTCCAAATTTCAAATGTGGCTGTGGAAAAGGACGGCAAGCGGATCATAAAGGTGCAGGTAAAGCCGGAGGAACCCGGGGAAGAGCTGAAACCGGGCTATAGTGTGGATGTGTATTTAAAATAGCCAATGGGGTGAGTTTATGGATAAAATATTGATTGCGGATGACGACAGGGAAATTGCGCTCCTGATATCGGATGCCCTTACAGATGAAGGGTATGAATGCCTTTTATCCTTCAACGGGGCACATACCTTCGCTTTGCTGAAGGATAACCCGGACATTTCGCTGATCCTTCTGGACATTATGATGCCGGATACAGACGGGCTGGAAATTTGCAGAGAAATCAGGAAAACGGTCTCTTGCCCGATCTTGTTTGTAACGGCCAGGAACAGGACTTATGATGCCATGCTGGGCTTTGAAATGGGCGCAGATGATTATATATCAAAGCCTTTTGTTGTGGAAGAGCTTGTGGCCAGAGTAAAGGCCCATTTGCGCCGTGAAAAGCGCAGTCTTCAGAAGAAGAACAGTGCCATGACTATCGGAGGCATCACAATAGACCCCGAAAGCTATGAAGTTAATGTAAACGGCAAGGCAGTTGAATTGTCCATGAGGGAATTCCAGCTCCTGCATTATCTTTTTGCAAATGCAGGAAAGGTCGTATCCAAGGAGCAGATTTTCAGCGGGGTTTGGGGCACCGACTTTTCAGATATAGGTACGGTAGCGGTGAATATCAAAAATTTAAGAAATAAAATTGATAGGGAGAACAGGTACATCAAAACCGTATGGGGCGTAGGCTACAAATTTGTAAAGCACCAGGAGATAGAAAATGAGTATTAGATTTAAGCTCCCGCTCCTTGTTTTTATCGCTTTTCTGATCAATATACTGCTGCTTCTCGGCTACTATAATTTCTCTCTTTCCAAAGAGATTTCCCAGTACAACAGCAGGATGCTTGAGAAGCTGCAGGATGAAACAGACCAGATTTTAAGGGAAATAGACAACAGACGGGACTTCCAGCAGGTGCTGCAAAATATTTCGCAGACTAAAAAGCTGATAGTACAGGTTATCGATGAGTCCGGCCTGACGGTATTCCATGCAGGAAATGATGAGGGTGTAAATGTAGAGCTCAATACATCCGGCCTGTTTCATCATGATGATGAAATTTATTTGCTGAAGGTGACTCAACCTTCATCCTTGGAGAATATATCCTCCTATCATTTGGTGTGGAATTTGTTCGTATTAGAAATGTTCATTATATGCTTTATATTATTATTGATTGGAGTCCGTATCTATTTTTATTATGTTAACCCTATTGTTGCTTTGCAGAAAAGCATGAAAGGCTATAAAGAAGGAATCCATCCTCAATATATCACGCGTAAAGATGAGATCGGAATGCTTCAAAACAGGTTTGTGGAGCTTACGGAAGCAATTGAAAAAGAGAAGCAGAAGCAGCAGCTTATCATTGCATCCATTTCCCATGATATAAAAACACCCCTCACTTCTGTCATGGGCTATGCTGAACGCCTGAAAAAGGATGCGCTTCCGGCGGAAAGATATAGGCAGTATGTAAATATAATTTATAATAAATCCGTTTCAATCAACAATTTGATCCAGGAATTCGACGAGTATTTAAATCTTCACATGCAGAGCGGATTGAGGCAGCAACGGGTATCCGTCGAGAAATTCTGCTCCATCTTAAAGTCAGACTATGAAGAAGAATTAACTGAAAGAGGAGTTGCTTTTTCTGTCAGTTCCGATTGTTCCGATGAAATACTTTTTATAGATATTTCAAAGCTGAGAAGGGTATTTGGAAATATCATAAGCAACAGCTTAAAGCACTTTAACAAAGAGGAAGCCTCCGTCGCCGTCTTTTGCTCAAGGCAGGGAGGTATGGTGCTTTTCTCTGTAGAGGATAACGGAACAGGTATTCCCAAGGAGGATATGCAAAAAATATTCGACCCCTTTTATACTTCAGACAAGAGCCGTTCCGTAGCAGGACTTGGACTGTCCATTTGCAAGGAAATCGTTGAAGCCTGCGGCGGAAAAATATGGGCGGAAAATAATGAATCGGGGGGAGCCTCTGTTAAAATCAGCCTTCCGTTTAAAAGTCCCGGGGTATAAGCTGGAGAGAAGGTGCTTTAGCGATAGGAAAGGGAGGGGTCGTGGAATATAAGTGCCTAATTTTGGGCAAGATTTCTTTGGGATCCTTTGAAGATCACTGTCTACAGATCATTAGCCGTTACATGACCCAGAGAATAGCCCGTCCTGTAAAAGAAAAATAAACTTGGCATAATAGTTGCATTGAATAATAGAGCGTATAGAAAACAAATAAGGAGGTTTTAGGCATAATGAGAGAAGTTGTAATAGTTGGTGCGGCAAGAACCGCAATAGGTAGTTTCAATGGGAGCCTAGCAGGAGTTTCTGCAGTAGACCTTGGCGTGACGGTAGTAAAGGAAGCTATAAAAAGGGCCGGAATAAAGCCTGAAATGGTTGATGAAAC
>JAEXXN010000297.1 GCA_023405875.1 Bacillota bacterium
CGGCAAAGGGGTAGAATGCTTTGAGGAAGCATTCAGGGACTATCTTGGAGCCCGATATGCAGTTGCGACCTGCAATGGAACCACTGCACTGCACGCGGCCCTACTTGCGGTAGGCGTGGGTAAGGGTGATTCGGTAATAACAACTCCATTCAGCTTTATAGCAACCTCCAATGCAATTCTGTATACAGGTGCTACACCTGTATTTGCAGATATCGATCCGGAAACCTTCAATATCGATCCGGAAAAAATCGAGCTTATTGCCAGAACTGAAAAGGTCAAAGCCCTGGTCATAGTTCATCTTTTTGGAAAGCCCTGTGATATGGGGAGAATATCAGCTATATGCGATAAATATGATATTGCACTTGTGGAGGACTGTGCGCAAGCCCATGGAGCGGAATATGAAGGGAAAAAGGTTGGGACCTTCGGCAAAGCAGCTATTTTTTCTTTTTATCCCACAAAGAATATGACCTGCGGCGAAGGTGGGATGGTAGTTACCGGAGATGAGGAGGTATACGGAAATTTAAAGAGGATAATAAACCATGGGCAAAGCAGCCGTTACGTGCATGTAGATCTGGGCTACAACTACCGTATGACTGACATCAATGCTGCCATAGCCCTGGAACAGTTGAAAAAGCTGGACAAATTCAATATGCAAAGAATCAATAATGCAGGCAGGTATATGGAGGAAATAAGCAATCCCAATATCGGGCTTCCGAAGATTGAAGAGCATTCCAGGCATGTATTCAATCAATTTACCATAAGGTGCGGCGACAGGGATGAATTGCTCAAATACCTGGCGGAAAAAGAAATAGGATATGGAGTCTACTACCCGTCGACCATACCCGATCAGCCGCTCTATAGAGCCCTTGGCTACAAAAATAGCTGCAGCATGGCTGCCGAGACATGCAAATCGGTGGTTTCGATACCTGTACATCCTACACTGGAGCAGTGGGAGGTCACCAAGATAATAGAAGACATAAATCAATGGAGAAATAATGCATAAGTGCCAAAATGCTTAGCTGCTATGATATTGACAAGGAATTGCTTTAAGTGATAATATATCTAAGTAAACCGCAAACTATATAAAAGTAATATTACGGCGGGTAATGATATTGAACATTTTTTTCATGAAAAAAGCTTTGGAAGAAGCCCAGAAAGCCTTTGACAAGGATGAAGTTCCTGTTGGTGCCGTCATAGTCAGAAACGGTGAAATAATAGCAGCAGCACATAATATCCGGGAACTGTCCGGGGATGCAACGGCTCATGCGGAAATGCTTGCCATAAGGGAAGCCTGCGAAAGGCTTGGAGGCTGGCGGCTTTTGGATTGTGAAATGTATGTTACCCTGGAGCCTTGCGTAATGTGCGGCGGTGCGATACTGCAAGCCAGGATAGAGCGGCTTTATATAGGAGCCATGGATCCTAAGGGCGGTGCAGCAGGCTCAACGCTCAACCTGTTTGAGGATTACCGTTTCAATCATGAAACCGAGGTTCAGACGGGTATTCTGGAAGCTGAATGCAGTCAGATACTTAAGGATTTTTTCAAAAGAAAACGATAGATAACACGGAGAGGTGTCCGAGTGGTCGAAGGTCCATGACTCGAAATCATGCAGGGTGCAAGCCCTCGAGGGTTCGAATCCCTCCCTCTCCGCCATAAAAGAGCTTAAACTGTCCGATAGGGCAGTTTTATTTATTTTATGCTGAGAAAGGCCATGAGAAGCCTCAAAGAATGGTCGATAAGTATGTATAAATTGACTATATAAGTCTGCTGTTTTGACTACGTATAAATATAAGCTTCTGCCTCAATTCTGCTGATTCCCCGATTCATAAACAACCGCTTCTTTATTATAGTCTTAAAAACATTCTGAAAAATGTTAAATTTTTATCCAAAACATGATTGCACTAATTTTCCAATAGTGGTAATATAAGATTAAATAAATTGTTAACGTTAACAATTTGTATCGGGCAAATGGGTGATTATGTAAAAAAGTAAGCGTTTTGCTTGTATTTTAACGATAACTATTACAAAGGTGGTTGCGTTTATGAAAAAATTTATGGATGAAAATTTCCTGCTTACTAATCCTGCAGCCGTGAAACTATATCACGGTTATGCAGCTTCAATGCCAATCATAGATTATCATTGCCATATTAGCCCTAAGGAGATATATGAAGATAAACATTTCAGCAATCTGACCGAGGTCTGGTTAAGCGGAGATCACTATAAATGGAGATTGATGAGGATAAATGGTGTTGATGAACGTTACATTACCGGAGATGCCGATGATTACAGCAAGTTTCTGGCCTGGGCGGAAACAGTTCCGGCAGCAATCGGGAACCCGGTTTATCACTGGACTCACTTGGAATTGCAGAGATATTTCGGAATATATGATATACTGAATGAAAAGACGGCACCGTCTATATGGGATAAAGCCAACAGCATGCTTAATAGTGCTGAATTAAGTGTACGGAACCTTATAAAGAAGTCAAACGTAAAGGTTATATGTACTACGGATGACCCTGTTGATTCGCTGGAATATCATATAAGGCTTAAGGCTGAAACTGGTTTGGATGTAAAGGTCTTACCTGCAATGCGGCCCGATAAGGCGCTTCAAATAAACAATGAAGCTTTTGTACCATGGATCGGGAAATTGGAGCAGGCAACAGGCCGGCGTATTGACAATTATGAGGATTTCTTATCAGCTCTTGAGGAAAGGATACTTTTCTTCCATTCTATAGGCTGCAGATTATCAGACTGCGCAGTTGATGATATGTATTATGAGGAAGCTGATATAGCTGCGGTCAGTAATGTATTTAAAGCTGCAAAATATGGCGGAAAAATAAGTGAAATCCAGGAGCTAAGGTATAAGACATATACTCTGAAGTTCCTTGCAAAAAAATATGCCGGGTTGAATTGGGCAATGCAGCTTCATATCAACGCCTTGAGAAACACTAATACCAGGATGTTTAAGGTTTTAGGACCTGATTCAGGCTATGACTCTGTCAATGACAACAGTATAGCGGTTCCGTTGTCAAGGTTCATGGATTCTCTTGAAACAGAGGGCAGCCTCCCCAAAATGATCTTATATACACTAAACAATAAAGATAACTATGTAATTGCCTCCTTACTTGCTAATTTCTGCGGAAGGGGAATCGCCGGACAGCTGCAGTTCGGATCTGCCTGGTGGTTCAATGACAGTAAAGAGGGAATGCTGGAGCAAATGAAAGCACTTGCAAATATTGGGCTGCTAAGCCGGTTTGTGGGCATGCTGACAGATTCAAGAAGCTTTTTATCCTACACAAGACATGAATACTTCAGGAGAATATTATGCAACATGCTTGGGGAGTGGGCGGAAAGCGGAGAAGCACCGTATGATTTAGAGCTTTTAGGTAAAATGGCGCAGGATATTTCCTATAACAATGCCAGGAATTATTTTGATTTATAGAAGATATACAGAAACGATATTGATGATAAAGGGGGATAAAGCAATATAATGGGAATTACGATAAAAGATATAGCTAAAATGGCGAAGGTTTCACACACTACGGTTTCCAGAGCATTGAACAACAGCCCTTTTATAAATCAGGAAACTAAGGATAGAATACTCGAAATTGCACAGCGGCTTAATTATGTTCCGAACTTCAATGCTAAAAGTCTGGTGCTTCAAAAATCCCATAATATAGGACTGTTTTTCTCAACCATAAGTGACGGTACTTCTTCAGGCTTCTTTCATGAAACTGTCATAGGAGTGAACAAAGTATTAGGAAACAAGTATAATTTGCTGGTCCAGGGAATAGACGATTATAGCGACTATTTATCTCTGGATAATAGCCGGTTTGACGGCATCATCATCATGAGCCAGATGGATAGTGACAATGCATTTATATATAAAGTTATAGAAAAATCAATTCCTCTTGTGATATTGAACAGGGAGTCGAATATTGATTCCGTAGTAAATATATTGGCAGCAGAAAAGGAGGGAGCCTATTCCGCCTTAAAGTACCTGGTGGGAAAAGGCCATAAGGATATAGCCATACTGGAAGGCAAAGAAGGCTTTATATCCGCCGTTAATAGGAAGGATGGCTATCTTCAGGCTCTGATCGAGAACAAGATTGAAATAAAACAGGAATATATGGTAGGCGGAAATTATGACATTGAAAGCGGATATCAGGGTATGAGAAAGCTTTTAAGCCTACCGGATGTACCTACCGCAGTATTTTGCTCCAATGACAATATGGCTGTAGGAGCAATGAAGGCTATTCATGAATCAGGGCTGAAAGTGCCTGAGGATATTTCGATAATAGGATTCGATAATAGTGAATTCTGCAAATACGTGACACCTGCGCTGACGACAGTTAAAAAACCAATTAAGGAAATGAGTACTGAAGGTGCCGGAAAATTAATGGATATGCTGGAGGGCCGTGAAGTTAAAGGAGAAAGGATCTATATTTCCACAGAGCTTGTTATCAGGGAGTCGGTTGCCTGTATTTAATAATTTTTTCGTAGCATTGTTAACGTGTGCATAAATTTTCTTGACAACTGTCTGAAAGGGGTGAAAGTAATGCTTGATGAGTTCATTGATATGTATATTCAAAATTATCACAGCTATAAGGATAAGTGGAATTATGAAGACGGTTGTGTCCTGAAGGGTGCCTGGGACTTGTATATAAGTACCGGAGCGGAAAGCTATAAAGACTTTGTTTTAAAATACATCGACGAGTTTATTGATAAGCAAGGAAGCATTAAGGGTTATGA
>JAEXXN010000380.1 GCA_023405875.1 Bacillota bacterium
AAGGTTTTGCGGAGAAATGACGATACAGCGACTATAATTGCTGCAACTGAGGCTATGGGAGAAGACAGGCAAAGGCAGCTGAAGTCTGAAGGGGCAGAGCTGATAATAACCGGAAGTAACAACGGAAGAGTTGATATCGGGCAGCTTGTGCAGGAGCTGGGTAAAAGAGGCATAGACAGCTTGCTGGTAGAAGGCGGAGGAACAGTAGCGGCAGCTTTTCTGGAGGAAGGGCTTATAGATAAGGCGGCAATTTTCATAGCACCGGTGATAATTGGCGGAAAAGCCGCGCCTACACCTGTAATGGGGGCCGGAGCCGAGTTTATAAGCAACGGCTATCAGCTTAAGCACCCGGAGATAAGCATGCTTGGTCGTGATGTATTGGTAGAAGGCTACATAAATGTACCTTGGGAGGAGTAATCTTATATGTTTACCGGAATTATTGAGGAGAAAGGGCGCATAAGGCAGGTAAAAAGGGGAGAGAAGTCGGCAGCCCTTATTGTAGAGTGCAGTGATATTCTCCAGGGAACAGGACTTGGGGACAGCATAAGCGTCAACGGCGTCTGCCTGACTGTGACGGCTATAAAAGGAAGCTGCTTTGAGGCAGATGTGATGCCGGAAACCATGCGGGCGACAAATCTGAAATATCTGAAGCCGGGGGATACGGTCAATCTGGAAAGGGCGCTGGCGGCATCGGGAAGGTTCGGCGGCCATATGGTATCCGGCCATATAGACGGGACGGGCACCATCAGTGAGGTACGGAAAGAGGATAACGCAGTGTGGATAACTATAGAAGTGGAAGCGGAAATACTCAAATATATAATTCACAAGGGTTCCATAGCTGTTGACGGCATAAGCCTTACAGTACAATATGTTGACGGGAGTGCGTTCAAGGTGGCTGTGATTCCTCATACCAGGGACTTCACTACACTTCAGGACCGGAAAGCCGGGTATAAGGTAAATATTGAATGTGATATTATCGGGAAATACATTGAGAAGCTTGTCCTATTGGACAGCAAGAATAACAAAAGCGGGCTGACGATGCAGTACCTGCTGGAAAATGGTTTTTAGGAGGGAATGAGATGTTCAGTAGAATTGAAGAAGCTTTGGAAGAGCTGAAAAAGGGCAACATGATAATCGTTGTGGATGATGAGGACAGGGAGAATGAGGGAGACCTGCTTATGGCAGCGGAAAAGGCTACACCGGAAGCGGTGAATTTCATGGCCGCTCATGGAAGAGGGCTGATATGTGTACCCATGACCCAGGAGAGGCTTAAGGAGCTGCGGGTGGAGCCCATGACCGGGAACAATACCGACGCAAAGGAGACAGCCTTTACCGTATCTGTTGATTATAAAAAATGCACCACAGGGATATCGGCTTTTGAAAGAGCGGATACGATAAAAGCCCTGGTGGATGGGGCTACAAAGCCGGAGGACCTGACAAAGCCGGGACATATATTCCCTTTGAAGGCGAGAGAGGGAGGGGTGCTGAAGCGTGCGGGGCATACGGAAGCGGCAGTGGATCTGGCACGCATGGCAGGACTGTATCCGGCAGGGGTCATATGCGAGATTATGAAGGATGACGGTACTATGGCAAGGCTTCCTGATCTTGTAGAATACTCACAGAAATTTAATCTCAAGCTGATTACAATAGCCGACCTGATAAAATTCAGAAGCCATGAGGAAAAGCTGGTCAACAAGGCGGCAGATGCACTGATGCCCACCAAATACGGAGAATTCAGGGTCATGGCCTATGAGAGCAAAATAAGCAATGAACATCATGTAGCCCTTGTAAAGGGTGACGTAACCACTGAGGAGCCGGTACTGGTAAGAGTCCATTCCGAATGCCTTACCGGTGACGCCTTCGGCTCCTTACGCTGTGACTGCGGGGAGCAGTTTGCAGAGGCTGCAAGAATGATAGAGAAGGAAGGCCGGGGCGTGCTGCTTTATATGAGGCAGGAAGGCCGGGGAATAGGGCTTGTAAATAAAATAAGGGCATATGAGCTTCAGGATACCGGGGTGGACACTGTTGATGCCAATGTGCTGCTGGGTTTTCCCGCCGACCTGAGGGATTACGGAATAGGAGCACAGATATTGAAGGACCTGGGGATAGGCAAAATAAGGCTGATAACCAATAATCCCAAAAAGCTCAAGGGGCTGTCGGGATATGGGCTGGAAGTCGTAGAGCGGGTGCCTATTGAAGTAGCCGCAAATACGAGAAATGAGAGATACCTGAATACAAAGAAGGAAAGAATGGGGCATATGCTCAAGGGAGGAAGTAAAAATGAAAATATATGAAGGAAACCTGATTGCCGGTAACAAGAAATTTGCCATAGTAGCCGGAAGGTTCAATGAGTTTATAAGCAGCAAGCTGGTTGGGGGATGTATCGACGGCCTGAAACGTCATGGCTGTGCTGAGGAAAATATAGAAATAAGCTGGGTGCCCGGGGCCTTTGAGATACCCCTGACTGCACAGAAGCTTGCAAGGACAGGTAGCTATGCTGCGGTTATATGCCTGGGAGCAGTGATAAGGGGCGCTACACCGCATTTTGATTATGTCTGCAGTGAGGTGTCAAAGGGGGTAGCAAATGTAATGCTGGATACAGGAGTTCCGGTGATATTCGGAGTGCTCACAACCGAGAGCATAGAGCAGGCTATCGAAAGGGCGGGTACAAAATCAGGGAACAAAGGCTTTGATGCGGCAGCATCAGCTATAGAGATGGCAAATCTTCTGGACAGTATAGGCTAAAATCAAAGGCACGGCTTGAGCCGTGCCTTTAAACCTTAAGTTTGTTATACTATTTCAGATTTTCCGGGTTCAATACATCTAATTCCTTAAGGACGAAGTGCCCGTCTTTTCTTATCAGGACATCATCGAACCATATCTCTCCTCCTCCGTATTCAGGAGTCTGTATGCATACCAGATCCCAGTGCACTGCGGACCTGTTGCCGTTGAAGCACTTGTCATAGGAGTTACCGGGAGTGAAGTGGAAGCTGCCCATTATCTTCTCATCAAAAAGCGTATCCTTCATGGGCTTGATTATATACGGATTCACGCCTATTGCAAATTCTCCCACATACCTTGCACCTTCGTCGGTATCAAAGACCTTGTTTATCCTGGCCGTGTCGTTTGCAGTGGCATTTATTATCTTGCCGTCCTTGAATTCCAGTCTTATGTTCTCGTAGGTGTAGCTCTGGTATTCCGCAGGAGTATTATAGGTAATATAGCCGTTGACCGAGTCTTTTACAGGAGCTGTGTAGACTTCGCCGTCAGGAATATTGGATTCTCCGTCACATTTGATCGCAGTCAGCCCCTTGATTGAGAAGCTCAGGTCTGTGCCCTCCCCCTTTATCCTTACCCTGTCGGTTTTCTTCATAAGGCTTTCCAGTGGGTCCATGGCTTTGGACATTTTTGCATAATCCAGATTGCATACATCGAAATAGAAGTCCTCAAACTGTTCAGTGCTCATATTTGCCTTCTGAGCCATTGAATTGTTAGGAAATCTCATAACGCACCATTTTGTATCGGGGACTCTTATTTCAGCGTGAACTGTTCTGAACCAATGGGACTGATAAAAGCCCATCTTGTCGCTGGGAACATCGGCCAGATCTGCAGAATTAAGAGAGCCCCTTATGCCTATGTAGGCATCCATATCCCTCATTCTTTCAGCTTCGTAACGTGCAATGTCTGCAATATGCTCCGCAGTGCTGCCAAGTATAAGCTCGCGCAGAAGACTCATTTTCTTGACTGTCAGAAAAGGCTTGCCGCCGATTCTGTAGGCCTCCTTGACAAGCTCGGCTGCCAGCTCCTCGCCGGAGTCATATACTTCTATAAGGACATTTTCACCGGGCTTAAGCTTTACGGAATAACCTAATAAATTTTTCGCCATCTTGGTAATTCTTGGATCTTTCATTATAAATGCCTCCCAACAAGTGATTTTTATTTAAATATATTTTCGCCGCTCGGTGCCTCGCCTGCTCCGTAAGGGATATGCTGCGAGGCATTTGTTTTGTCTTTTGGACTGCTTTGATTGAAGCTCTGAATATGATTATAACGCATCAGCAGAAAAATTTTCGGTTGTAGAAAAATCTTTTTACCTTTGCGCGTTTCAACGAGGAGGAAGATATGTTCACCGCCCAGTAAATAAACGATGCGGTACCTGCCGCCTAATAGGGTGGGAGCATCTATCGCCTCGTTATATAAGATTTTCCGGGTCCAGTATATCAATTCTTTAAGTACGAAGGGCCCATCCTTTCTAATTAGAACATCGTCGAACCATCTCTCGCCGCCGCCGTACCCGGATGTCTGTATGCATACAAGGTCCCGGTGGGCAAAGGACCTGTTCCCTTTGCAGCAATCCTCATAAGAGATGACGGGAGTAGAGTAGAAGCTGCCCCGTATTTTTTCATCAAATAGTATGTCCTTCATAGGCCTTACTATGTACGGGTTTACTCCCCGGAGTAAATTCTCCAACATATATCATATTGATCAAATTAGATATAAATAAAACGGCTTCATATAATATTATAACTTTTTGCTAAATACTTGTAAAGTAGAACAATATAACGAGGCGAAAGATATTCCCCTCCCTCATATAGGTGGTGGATACCGAATTCGTTGTCCAACAGGCGGTCAGTATATATTCCGCCTCGTTGAAACGCCCGGGTAGGTTTTTGCAAGCCTGCAAAAACCCTCATTGAAATCTTGTTATAACGAGGCGAAAGATATTCCCCACATCTAAAGGTGATGAGTATAGCTTTCGTTGTCCAACAGGCGGTGAGCATATCTCCCACCTCGTTGAAACGCCCGGGTAGGTTTTTGCAAGCCTGCAAAACCCCTCATTAAAAATCTTGTTATAAACAGTATAATAACAGGAGCAGAATCTGCAAAATATACTATAGATATGACAGAGAAGTTGTGAGATACTGGTATAAGAAAAACAATTATTGTCTGAAGCATATTGCAGGTATTGGTTATATAGAACAGGAGATGATATTATGAACATGATAGAGCGGGCTTATGGAAAGACGTTCAAGACTATATTGTGGGCTGTAAATCCATTGAAGAAAATATTTAAAAAGACGCTGTGCGAGGTGCACGTTTTTATTAACGAGCAAGCTGTTGAAATATTGCGGAATGATGGATTCCAGGAAGCTTATGAATTTTTTACCCTTTACAAAAAAAGCCTGAATGACGGAGCGGTATGGGCAGACCAGGATTTCAGAAGCAGGGAGCATTTCTACAATCCCTATAGCCACAGGGGCTTATACGGCTGCAAATCATCAATGCAAAGATTTGAGAAGTATTATGCACACGCTCTTGTATATTGGGATTGCGGGGACAAGGACAAGGCTATATTCTACCTGGGAGCTGCCGTTCATCTTGTGCAGGACTCAACCATCCCCCAGCATGGAAGTATTAAGCTGCTGAAGAGCCACAGAAAATATGAACAGTGGATACACAAGGTTCATGATGATTTTCTTCATTATACCGTTTCCAGGGATGGAATATATTACAGCAGCCCCAACGAATACATAGTAAATAACTCAAAAGAAGCAATTGCAGCGTACAGAAAATATTCCATCATAAAGAACCCCACAGAGAAATTCTTCAAAATTGCCAACAGGACCTTTC
>JAEXXN010000381.1 GCA_023405875.1 Bacillota bacterium
TCAGAAACCATGGTTCCCAGCGCCGGTATCGGCGGCTGCTCTCCCAAGCCTACAAAGCTGAGGGAAGCGCCCGTCAAAATAACCCACCCCATGTCAAGAGTCATTTTTGTAAATATAGGTCCCAAGCAGTTCGGCAATATCTCCCGGAACAGTATATGACCTTTGCTTGCACCGAGCAGCTCTGCAGATTTTACATAAAGCTCATTTCTGAGGGTGGTCGCCATGCCGTAGACCAACCGGGTATACCAGGGCCACCATGACACACAGACAGCCATCATTGAATTAAACAGTGTCGGCCTTAAAATTGCACATACACACAATGCCAAAATAAGCGGAGGAAGTGCCAAAAACACATCCGTTACTCTCATAATAAGGGTGGATATCCATTTGCCCTTCCAGTATCCTGCAATCAATCCGAGAATACCTCCTATGGGAACAACAACGATCAAAACGCCTATGCCCATTATGAGGGCGCCCCGGAAAGCATAGAATATGCGGCTCATAATATCCCTGCCGAAAACATCTGTGCCCATCCAGTGGGTACTGTTTGGTGCAATGCTTGCCTCTTTAAAGTTGACATATGCTCCGATATGTTCGGGGTATGGCGCTATAAGAGGCTGGAAAACAGCCAGGAACAGCACAATGCAAACAATGCAAAGACCTGCCACCGACATTTTGTTCAGCGAAAACTTATACCAGGCCTTTTTTATATTTTCATACTTGTCCCTTTCGACGACGGCCTTTTTCTGTTTGTTGTCTAATAAATGTGTATTACTCACTGTTTCCACCTCCCATTAAACGCACTCTGGGATCTAAATATGCCACAACTATATCGATCAAAATATTAACAATAATAAAGACAATTCCCAGAATCATGACAACGGCAGATATGGCATTCAAATCTTTATTGAGCATTGCCTGCATGCCGTATTTTGATAGTCCGGGATAATTAAAAAGCTGTTCCACCAAAAAGGCACTGCCGAAAAGTGAGGCTATATCAAGGGACAGGACCGAAATGGTCGGAATCAATGAGGGCTTGAGCAAATAGCTGAATAGTATCTTTTTCTCCGGAATACCATAAGCCTGTTCTGCAAGGATATAGTCTTTAATGGAGTTTTCCGTCATGGAAGAACGGGTGATCCTGGCTGCCTGCGCTAATCCTCCGAGCATAAGCGCTATTGCAGGCAGGATCAAATGGGATAAGGCGTCCTTAAAGCCTACGGTATCGCCATTTAATAAAAAGTCTATGGTATACATTCCCGTAACTGTTGGAGGTGATATGATAGCCAGACCCACCCGGCCTGTTGTCGGAAATAAAGGAAAGGTATACCCGAAGATCAGCATAAAAATAATAGCCCATACAAATGCAGGAGAAACGATCCCTAAGTATGAGATAACCCTTATTATGCCGTCAAGCCATGAGTTTGCATATTTGGTAGACAGTATGCCGAGCAATATTCCGCCCAAGGCCATCAAAATCGCCGAGATACCTACAATCTCCAGCGTTGCAGGCAAAAATTCCTTTATATCCTGCATGACCGGGCGCCTTGTCATAAGCGATTTACCCAGATCCATTTTCAAAGCTCCCTTTAACCACAGGCCGTATTGGGTAACAAACGGCTTGTCAAGGTGCATCTCTTCCCTGAGTGACTGTACGACTTCTTCAGGTGCCCTGGGACCGAGAGCCTGTCTCGCAGGATCTCCCGGAATTACTCTGCCGATTATAAATACAAGAATAGAAAGCCCAACAAGTACCAAAAGATATGTTCCTATCTTTTTCAGCCAATTAACCAGCATCTATTTTATCCTCCTTTGCTATATAACTTATTACAAAGGGGACTCTTGCATTTGGATAAAGCCCTGAACCTGCAGTATTACGGAGTTTGACGGCTTTTACCCTTTTGAAAGAGCCCCATTATTCAGTTCCCTTTGATCTTGATTATCTCTTGTCAGGATAAACCTTCATGTTGCGGACATAGAGACTGTATCCCATAGGATAAACAAAGCTTTTACCTTCTTTGAGGAATAAATCCGGATTCCAGTCCACATATCCGGTCTGGCATGCACGCTTTTCTACCCAGTCAAACAGCCATAGCGTCGGGCAAAGCTCGTTGATGTAAACCTGAATTTTCTTATACTTTTCAAAACGCTCATCAATATCGGTTGTTGCCAGCGAATCTTCGATCATAGCATCAAGCTCGCTGTCCTTGACCCACTCCATCTGCTCCCAGGTTCCTGTGGACGACGAATGGTATCTTGTCTTAAGCATAGCTCCTGCTTCAAAGTAGCTTGGAGAATTATTGACCAACGCTGCATTGGGTGTTGTCTCAATTGTCTGCGCATCTGCAATCATTGAGCCGAAGGGTTTTTTTGTGACCTCTATATTGATTCCAAGCTCGGCAAGATTTGCCTGAAGGAGCAGGGCAATTTTCTCTTGCTCAGGAACCTCTGCGCACCAGGACATTGTAATGTTCCATTTGCTCGGGTCGTTGGCATATTTTGATAGTGCAAGCTCTGCCTTTGCTTTCTCAATATTGTATTCATACGGAACTATATCCTTATTGGCTCCCGGAAGGATTCCCGGAACTGACCCGTGAGAACGTTTGGCCCCCGGGTATATTTGCTCCAGCACCGTGTCATAGTCAAAAGCATATGCCATAGCTTTTCTGAAATGTATATCGTCCGTAGGCGCTTTCTTGGTATTCAGGCAAAGGTTCATATTAGTACCACTTTCATAAGCAATAACATCGACGCCGTCAAAAGTATCCATAGTGTTGTAATTTTCCAGGGGCTGGATTTCATCTGTAATTTCAAGCTCCTTGTTCGCCATTGCTGTTCTTACTGAAACCGGCTCTATAGCACCCGATAGCTTAAAATATTTGGGTGCATTTTCTTCCCATCCAAGGAAATAATCCGGGAACTGCTCACCGAGGACATACTCTTCAAGCTTTACTTCTTTAGCAAAATACGGGCCTGAGCCTGCATCATTGGTCAGCAGCCATGTCTTGCCGTAATCGCCATAATCCCCATAGGTTGCAGTACTCTTATCAAGGTGCTCCATAACCAGCTTCTCCTCGACGATCATAAAGCGGATCAGCGATGATATAAAAGGTCCGAAGGGCTTTTCAAGTGTCATGACCACTGTGGTATCGTCTGTTGCTTCAGCCGCCTTGACAACGCCCTTGTAAAGGTAGGCATAACCTTCTCCTACAGTGAGCATCCTGTTCATGCTGAAGGCAACGTCGCTGGCCTTCATGAGGTTGCCGCTGTGGAACTTAACATCATCCCGGATTTTGAAGGTGTATGTCAGACCATCATCCGAGACTTGCCACTCCTTTGCTATATGCGGTGCAGCCACACCGTCCGTCTGGGGGAATACCAGCGGATCGTAAATATTGATCATTGTAATGCTGTCTGAGAAATCACTGCCTACGGCAGGATCAAAATATGTCGGCCAGTCCTCTGTCATTCTGACAATGCTCAGCATATCCCCTTGAGCAGTAACTGCCTTGTCACCGCTGCCCGACGGGGTATTCGACGGAGTATTCGAATTCCCTCCAGGGGTACATGCCGCAAGGCTTATGACCATGCAAGCAGCTAGAAGCAATGCTATTAATCTTCTTTTCATTTACATCTTCCTCCTCATTTAATTTTATTTGGATGCGCGACTTACTTCCCCATCTGTCTCGCAATCGAAACCAATTCCGGATGAACAACCTTCCCGTTTTCTGTAAGCTTTTCATCACCGATCCAGATCGTTGAATTAAGACATATACCGTCTGCATGAGTTGCAGCATCACCAAGTCCGCCTTCAAACATCGGCCCCTGATAGCCTATTCCCCACTCTGTAGACCCCCATACTCTTTCATCCTCTGTACACAAGCCGCAAAGCTTTGCTCCGGGATTAAAACCGTAAGAAATATGCGCCATATTATACATTCTCACATCGTCAAATGCAGCAAGCCATTTGGCAACAAGCTTAGCTTCCTCTTTGCCCCTGATGTCAACTATCTTACCTGCTTCAACAGTCAGCTCGATCGGATTTGCCAGAACACCAAGCTCCGCCTCGCCGCCTCCCGAGAATGAACCGTCGAATACTATTGTGCCGTTGATGCTGGCTTCGATCGGCGCCCAGCCCATCTGCCCAATCAGAAAGTGAGCTCCCGGAGTTGCGGCGCCAAGCTCATTCAAAATTGGCCTGGACTGATCATTTTCAAAGGATACATCTGTTCCACCCGGAGAGGTTATTCTCATTTTCTTAACTTTGGCAGTCAGCTCAACAACCTTGTTTTGAAATTGGCTCTGCAACTTCATATCAAGATTTGCTATACATCTTGTAACCTGTGCTTTATCGAGTCCCCCAAGGAAAAGATATCTTGTTTTTCCGTTCCCCATGGCCTCTATCCAAGGTGTTGAATAAAGCAGCCACTGGTTATTGAATTCGATCCATACGTCCGCTGCCGGTATCCCAACCTTAAGGGATTCCGGCATTCTTGCATCTGCAACCTTTCCATACCCTGAAGGGGTCGAATGCCATACGACCATAACCTTTGCTCCAAGGGCTTCAGCGGCTTGAGCTACTGCTTCGACCGGTGCAAAATCCATTACCGAATCAACTGTGATCAATACCGATTCGCCCGGCTGAATCCTGCACATGTCCTTTGCTATGATATATCCGGCTTTTCCTAGTTCCAATGAGTACATTCCCGGCATAATTAATACCTCCCTTACTTTGTCACTTATTAATAATGTAATCGGTCAATGATGCAAGTACCTGATCAAGCCCTTCAACAAACTGCTTTTCATCTTCCATGCACTTGCTCTTGAAGCCCTCTATCTGCTTGTCCAACTCAAAGTAAAACTCATCCGCTTCCTCACGCTTTTGCATACCCAGCAGCATGGAATACGCATCAAGCAGTCTTAAGGGTCCATACAACGGCGGTTCATCCACACACCCTCTTGCGCTTGTTATCAAATATGCAAATATTCTGTCCTGGTCATCCCTGTTCATTTGCTTCTGCCTCACTCTCCCAACTATCATAATGAATTACTTCCCAAAGGCTTTTTCTGCCCGGAGCTTTGGGCAGATTATCATAGTATCCGACAGCTATAAGCATAAGCGCGGCAACCTCCTCCGGCAGCTTTAAAACCTGGCCCACAGATTTTTCATTGTAGGATTTGACCACACAGGTTCCCAAGCCCAGTTCATGGGCCTTCAACAAGATATTCTGTGCTGCAAAAGCAACGTCTGCCGGTGCATTTTTTCTGATGAGCGCTCCGCCCCTGGACTCAGCCTCTGCAAGGTCAATGCAGACCGCTATGATGCAATGGGCTGTTTTTGGCATACCCGGTGAAAAAAGTTTAATTCTCTCAAGAGTTTTTTCATTCTGTACCACTACAAAATGCCATAACTGAAGGTTACTTGCCGTGGGAGCCCATACTGCCGCATTCACAAGCGCCTCAAGCTTTTCCTTTTCAACCCTTTTTCCATTGTATTGCCTTATGCTTCTTCTGGTAGCAACCAGCTCATCAAATGTCATTTGCCTGTCCCCGTTTTTTCATCACTTCTTCAATCGGCACGTAGGGAATGTCATATCCGAAGTACTGCGGCGTAAGCACCTCATAACACTCCTTGCACCTGAGGACCGGCTTGCATTTCATACCTATCAATGCAACCTTTTGTCCAACCTTGATCTTCGGATTGGGAACCGGTTCTCCGGTTTCAAGATCTACTGTGCTGATAATATCCGGGCTCGTGACATAGGGTACATCATTTTTCCACACAATATGGTTTTCGTTTTTGAACCAGAACTTATATATGTCACCCTTATATTCATGGTCTCCTTTAATAGTCACATTGCCCCAATAATAGCCTTCCTTATCGCTGTCATCCTTAACTGTGATTTCTCCTTTTGCGAGGATCCAGCCCCCCAGCATATTTACCATTTCCTCAACAACATTTCTGCCTGCTTCCCGTGTTTGCCTTATAAATTTCCCCAGCTCATAGCATTCGGTCAAGGTTCCGGGAATTACTGTCTCTTTAAGCTCTTTACCCGTCATTATAATTCCGGCTTGACCGGCAAGACCGTATCCGGCAGCACTGATCAGCTTTCCGATCCTCTCGGCAACTCTTAAGCTTGTGGATTCTTTAATGATGCATACATTTCCCCATTCATCGACTGAAGCTATGGGGAGGCAATTTTTCCCTTTGTAATTTGGTGTGATCTGAACTATTTCAGGAATAGCACGGGAGGTATAATCTCCATCGACCGTAACCATTCCCAATACCGAACCGGCGGCCATGGGGCCGGGCGTATTGGCTCCGGCCAACTCTATCGGAACTATAACGCTGAATTTTTTCCCGGTGTAAAGCTCCAGCTCTTGAATTGCTTTCATAAGGCGTTCTTTTTCGGGATTTGCGCCCTTTATCATGCCAAAGCCTTTCATTTCATTCATGGTGGCCTCATCATGGGGAGCTATCGAGCCCATGAGAAACGGGCAAACCGCCAGCGCATCATCCGGGATTTCGCTCAGATCGACCCATCCCACCGTCCTTCCGGCCTCCAGCTCGCTTACGAGGGATCTGATACCATTCTCAGGCAGCCCCCCGCCGCCTGTAGCATAAAATGTACAGCCTCTTACAAAGTCCTCTACCTCTTGTTGTGTTGTCAGTTTTTTACTGGGCATAAAAATCCTCCTTCTTATATCACAGGTATACTATAATTGGTAAAGCTCAGGCTTCCTGTCTGCCAGATAGCCCCCACCGCTCCTGCATTTTGCAATCTCATCCAGATCGATTTCGCAAACTGCAATTTCATCCGAATCGTAAGCCATTTGCATTATGACCTTGCCAAAAGGGCTGCAAGCCATACTCTTGCCGAAAAGGTGAAGGCAGCCCTCATGTCCCGATCTGTTGACTCCAACAGTATAAAGCTGATTTTCCAGTGCCCGGGATGGTACATTTAAAAGCCATGCATTCTCATCCTCCACTCTCCAGGCAGCAGGTATGAAGATGATCTCGGCGCCCTTCAGGCAAAGAGTCCTCGCAGCTTCCGGGAATCCTGCATCATAGCATATCATAATTCCGATCCTTCCAATGTCGGTATCAAATACCGGATATTGACGACCCTCTGTAAAGTAATTCTTTTCAAGGGCAAAGGAATGTGTTTTATTGAAGCTTCCCAGCTTGTCTCCCCTCCGGTCATAAAGCACTGCTGAATTATAAACCTTGCTGTCAGTATCATTGACCTCTCCAAAAGCTGCGATCACGTAAATATTATTATCTCTTGCCGCCTTTGACATTTCTTCCGATATAAACCGCCCATATTCGCGGCTCAGACTAACTATCCTTTCCCCCAGGAGGTCCAGGTTATAGCCGGTGGCGAACAGTTCAGGCAAACAAATGATATCGGCGCCTTCAGCGGCGGCTTGCGCAATAAACCCTCCTGCTTTCTTAACATTGTACTCAACCTCCCCAGGCCTTGATGTAATCTGACCCAGGGCAACCCTGACCTTTTTGCTCATCATTTATACCCCAATCAACTTATTTTATGTTGGAAGTGCTTCATGCTCCCATATAGCCTCACTATTTTTTCATACTCTTCCACATCATAGAAGGAGCACTTTCCTCCTGTAAAATCCTTGGCGACTTCTACAGCAAACCTTGCCGCCGCTTCAACATCCATAATGTGAGTTGCGCCTGTTGCACATCCGGCAACCGCAGTCTCAGCGGTTATGGCTACGCCTGCCACAGGAGCGTCAGTAGCAGTAGCCGGCTGCAGGATGCTATTCAGATGATATATGCCATTCCCATATGGGGTAATATCCTGCTGGGAGAGAGCAAAAACTACCGGAAGCCTGCCGGTAACTCTCATCATGATTTCCAGTAGATCGTCGCTGACCCTGAGAAGATATCCCTCCTTCACCGTGCAGGAAATGGCGAAGCCTTTATGGTTTATTATTTTATTTCCTTTAGTTGTATCGATTGACAAAACAGCATCAACGGGACTCTCAACCTCCAGCTTATTGATTGTGCCGGTATCAACAGGCGACCCCATCATCAGAACAGGCTGATGCTCTACCGTAGGCGCATCCGGGCAGATATGCGTTGTAACAATGACATCTCCGTATAAGCTGTCTCCGGCATTTGCCATATCAACAAGCTTCAGCGCCGCTGCAAGAGCAGCCAAAGCCCCATCTCCGTCTGAAACGAAGCCTGTTTTGGACGGTCTGGCCCCAAGGCCCCCAAGCCTGCCGGTGATTCCCAGCGTCGGCGAATCTCCTCCTGAATGCTTACCGCTTGTACCCTCGATAATTATTCTGACAAAGTCAGTTTTACCGGCTTCGCCAATCAGCTCTGTAATTTCGACATTTTTTGCGCCATGCTTTTCAAAAATCTCTTTTACTTTTTGCCCGTTCACATCCGCTCTGTCAAGAATATCAAAAACCTCTATCGCCTGTTTGAGCATCAATGTTTCACCCGCCTTATTTTTATGCTATAATAGTATCACAGCGCAAAATGTTTTTGTGCACACTATTCTTATTGATTTCAGTGGCTTTGCACACAGATTTTTGTATGTTCTGCACAATTGTTATTTGAGATTTAACCGGAGGTGGCATATGAAACTGACTGTTGAAGATGTAATGAAGCTGGAGCCCCTTTCTTATGGAGAGGTAATTGCCGGTCACAAGGGCTTGTCGAATATTGTAACAAGCGTGAGCGTTTTAGAGGTTCCTAAAGCTACAGTTTTTCTCAAGGAAGGGGAAATTGAGATATCTGCCTTCTACTCCATCATTGACAGCGTTGATGCACAGCTTGAAGTTGTTCACGCGCTGAAGAAGTGTAAGTCCAGTTGCCTTATTCTTTGCCATGTCGGACTTATTCTTAATTCTGTTTCCCAGTCACTTATTGACTTGTGCAACGAGCTTGATTTTCCCTTAATACTTGCCCCTCCGCAAATTGCTTATATCGACATTATATCTCCCATATTGGACAGCCTTCTCGATATGCAGAATCAAAAGCTTGCACATGCTATGAGAATATATGACAAAATGACAAATCTCATGCTGGAGGAAAAGGAATTCGACGACATAATAGCGGCGCTCAGCAAGCTTATCAACCGTCCGGTATACTTTTTCAGCTATAATAATGTATGTGTTTCATCGTCCCACGGCGAGCTGACGCCGGAATACACTATTTATATAAAGCAGAATATTCAGGACTATCTGAATAGCTTTATCGATGATAAAAAGGATGTATACATAGCTTCGATAGATGACGCCAATGCAATTCTTTTGGCCCCTGTTGTAAGCAGCATGATGTATTATGGGGTCATGGCCATTTTTAATGCCTCGGATTTAAGTGAGCTGGATTATATTTCTATTGTCCAGACAAAAAATGCCTTGGGAATTATTACACTCAACAAAATCAACCTCAAGGATTATAACATTCTGCTCAAGCACGATTATATCAACGATCTTGTAGACTGGAATTTCAGTGATGAAGAAACAGCTTTGCAAAGGGGCCTGGCTCTGGGATATGATGTGTCAAAAATTAAGGTAGCTATGATTTTAGATATTTTTAATTTCTCAGAATTCGGCATACAGTATCCGGAAAAACAACTGCAAAAAATCAAGACCGATTTTTATAATACAGTACAGAATGAGTTATCCTATTTCGCACCGGAAAGTATCATGATAAATTTCAGTGACAAAATCTTGATCCTGTTCAGCAGCGAAGAGGATGCGGCTTTTACCCGGCAGCGTATACTAAAAATCGGCGACCACCTTAGAAAAACCATTTCCCATACTCTTAATTTATCCGTGTCTGTGGGTATTGGGAGATATTACGTAAACATTTCCAATATCAAAAACAGCTACCAGGAAGCATTATCTGCATTAAGGATTTCAAACCGCATTTTTGAAAAGCCAAAATGCACGTTTTTTGAGGAAATTCAGGTTTATTCTCTTATACGGGACAGTATAGACCCAGCTAAAGCCAAAGTGATAGTCGACGACTTGCTCTCACCCATAACGCAATATGATGAAGAAAAGAATACTCAACTGCTTTACACCTTCAAGATGCTTATATTGTGCGATATGGACACCATCGCTGCAGCAGAAAAAATGTTTTTGCACAAGAATACAGTTCTCCAGCGTAAGAAAAAAATATCAAAGCTTTTTAAATATGACCCTTTTTCGATGCCTTACCGGCTGCAATTTCAACTTGCTATTCTGCTTGATAGTTTTTTTAGCAGTAATGATGCTTTATGAGAAAGAGTCGGTGCTTATATATTAAATTCTCAAAAAAAAATAATACCCGGTTGCTTTGATAAGCAACCGGGTGTTATTTTTCTATGATTTTAATCCATTTTCTTTCAGATACTCTTCAAATCTAAGCTGTACGGTATCGTAAATCTTTCTCTCCTTGAACATGGCCCCCTCTGCCGGGACGCTGAGAACAGCCTTTTTGTTTTCAGTCATAAAGCCTTCGGTATACAATACCTGCGACCCTGCAGCATTGTCCCTGCTGCATGGAGTATATGCTTCAATGCCTTTTGCCGTTGCAGTCAACAATCCGCCGTAGGGTTTGATCTCATTGGATATCTTCTCCTCTGCCTGTTTGACGGTAGCTACAACTACACCCATCTGCGCACCCAGCCTGGAAAGTATATCAAAGGTACTTCTTCCGTTCAATGGCTTTACAGCTTGAGCAAGCCTCTGAAGCTTCCTGTCCGACCTTGTATAGGTTCCCTCGGAAGCAGCGGCGCTGCTCAAAGGTAAAACTACATTAGCCAGCTTCGCAGTCTCAGTCATGAAAAGATCCAGGCAAACTGTAAATTCAAGCTTGGAGATAAGCTCTTCTGTTTTTGTGTCGGCTCCGACCAGATCTTCACCAATTATAACGGCACCCTTTATTTCTCCCTTTTCTATGCCCTGGATAATTTGGTCAGCCGGGGTCGTAAAGCCCATGTCTATTATTCCCTGGGTATTGGCCTTTGAGCGCACAATGATTATTCCCCTGTGGGGCTTTCCAATCTTTTCAGTGATAACGGCAGCATCAGCCATGAGCTTTATGGCAGCTTCCGATACTGTATCCTCATCAACCACGATTATTGCTTTCTTGGCTTCACCATACATTTTGGCAACCTTTGCTGCCTCTGGATCATCCGCTGCATTCCCCACATATTCAGACAAGCTGTCAAAGCCGTCGGCAATCAGGTCTACCTTGCTCTTATCGACAAACTTCTGATCCATCAGGGACTTAATGAAGCTTTTCAAAAATTCCGTATTGTTCTCCGGCTTTACTGCTATGTCCGCATGTTCAGCCAGCCTTGTGCCTGAATTGCTTATTGAGATAAGCTTTGCTTTCCTGGCTGCCGCATCCTTCAGCTTTATTCCCAGCACGGTGTGGTTTTCTGCGATATCACCGACGGAAACGATCAGGTCGGTGCTGTAAAGCTCGTCAAAGCTGTTGGTAGATGCATTGCTGCCAAGGACGGCCTTTATCCCGGAGGCTTCCTTTATTGACATTGTTCCGGCTATTTCGGTATCCAGTTTTTCAGCGATCTTTTTGGCAACATAAGCTTCTTCATTAGTAAACTTTGGAGAAATAAGCATTGCAACACTGTTTTTACCATATTGGCCTCTTATAAGCTGCAGCTTCTTTGCAGCCAAGGCGATGGCATCGTCAAATTCCGCTTCAACAGTATTTCCGTCTCTTCTGATTACCGGCTTTACCAATCTGTTTTCATCATTTATGTGATAGATGCCGAAGCGTCCTTTTGAGCATAGTGTATCC
>JAEXXN010000385.1 GCA_023405875.1 Bacillota bacterium
AAAAGGTCCGTGACCCGGAGGTCTCATGCTTTTTATACATATGGTACAAGGCCCTGTCTATCAGGGTATCAGTATCTCCCGGCTTATCGGGATGGGTCAGCAGCCCGGCAGGCTTATCTGCTATCATTATGTTCTCATCCTCATAGATCAGTCCGATATCCCCGGCTGCTTTTAAGCGAGTCTGCTCCTGCTTTGCTTCCGCTTCCGGTTTTTCGATATACAGCTGGAGCATATCTCCAAGCTCAAGCATTTGGTTTTCCTTGACCCTTTTGCCGTTCAGCCTGACTTTGTTTTTCCGGAAAAGCTTGTATATGTCCCCCAGGGTATATTCCCTCAGGTATTTTCTTAGAAACCGGTCCACCCTCTGGCCGGCTTCGTTCTCAGTCATTTTTATTTCAAACATATCGCACCTCTGCCGTTTTTATTCCCGTCATACAACTATCACTACACTATTCTGCTCTGATTTGCCATATTTATAAATCTGAAAAAATCGGAACGGCACAGAGGCCGTTCCCTACATACAACACATGATAATTGGTATATCGTAGGGAACGACCCCCGTGTCGTTCCGGTCATTACTATGCAATTCCCGGTGAGAATACACAGAACAACACCAGATCAGAAGCTCCGGTATTCAAAAAACCGTGTACGCTTCCGATGTTGGCGACTACTATAGTCCCCGGCCCTGCCGCAACCCTCTCACCGTTAACCAGTGCCGAACCTTCGCCTTCAAGTACATATATGACTTCAAGAACTTCATGGGTATGGGGTACTATTTCCCCTCCCGGCTTGACAGAGGTCCTGTGTGCCGACAGCCTTCCGTTTTCCTTTTCCGAGGAAAGCAGCTGTCCATATACTTCGATATGCTTGGGATTGGGATTCTTCACATAATCAATGTCCTTCTGATGCCTGATATATGATTCCATTTATATTCCTCCCTCCTATTCCTTGGGAGCTATTACAAGTGCTTCGCCGTCCAGTACTTCTACTCCATCCTGGTTGTAACAGGTTGTTTTCAGTCTTACTCTTCCCTTTTCCAGCTTTTCTATTACCTCTGCCACAGCTTTGAGTGTCTCTCCGATTTTAACAGGAGCCTTGAAGCTGAGCTGCTGTGAAAGGTATATGGTTCCCGGTCCCGGCAGTTGCATTCCCAATACTGCGGAAACCAGCCCCGCCGACAGCATACCGTGAGCTATTCTTCCTCCGAATTTTGTGTCTTTCATTGCCTCATGATTTATATGAGCCGGATTCATGTCTCCCGTAACTCCGGCAAACATGTATACGTCAGCTTCACTTATAGTCTTCTGAAAGCTTGCCGTATCCCCAACATTTATCTGCGAATAAGTCTTACCCATTTTTGTTCCTCCTTGTAATTAAGTTTATCTACATATAATAATATAGCATATTAAGGTTATAAATCAAATAAGCACCATTAAAAAAGGGAAGGGCGATTCTTGAATCGCCCCTACTGTTTTATGAACTTCAAGTCATTTTCGTCTGCATCTATCAGTATATTTTCACCGTCTGCTATCTTTCCTGCTATCAATGCCCTGCCTATTGAGGTTTCCAGTTTTCTTTGCAGGAACCTCTTCAAGGGCCGTGCGCCATAGACAGGATCATAGGAATTATTTATTATATAATCTCTCGCATTATCGCTTAAGGATAGTTCTATATTTCTGTCCCTCAGCCGTTCTACTATCTGTGCAAACAGGAGGTCTATGATCTTCCTTATCTGTTCCTTCAGCAGCGGCTTGAAAAATACCACATCATCCACCCTATTGAGGAATTCCGGCCTGAAATTGCGCTTAAGCTCATCACTGACCGCTTTTTCCGCTTCGGCTTTAAGCTCGCCCTTTTCATCCACTCCCTCAAGCAGATACATGCTTCCGATATTAGAGGTCATTATTATCACGGTGTTCTTGAAGTCCACCGTTCTTCCCTGGCTGTCTGTAAGCCTTCCGTCATCCAGTATCTGGAGAAAGATATTGAATACATCATGATGGGCCTTTTCTATTTCATCAAACAGCAACACCGAATAGGGTTTCCTTCTTACAGCCTCGGTGAGCTGCCCGCCCTCCTCATAGCCCACATAGCCTGGAGGCGCACCGATAAGCCTTGCTACTGTGTGCTTCTCCATGTATTCAGACATATCTATCCTTACTATATTTTCCTCACTGTCAAAGAGCGCTTCTGCAAGAGCCTTTGCCAGCTCGGTCTTTCCTACACCTGTAGGCCCCAGGAATATGAAGGAGCCTATGGGCCGCTTGGGGTCCTTGAGCCCGCTTCTTGCGCGTATCACCGCATCAGCCACTGCAGAAACCGCTTCATCCTGGCCTATGACCCTTCTGTGAAGTATGTCATCCAGCCTCAAAAGCTTTTCCTTTTCATTCTCCACGAGTCTTCTGACAGGTATCCCCGTCCATTTTGATATTATCTCCGCTATCTCTTCCTCAGTAACCTCTTCCTTTAGAAGCTGCCCCATACTCTGCTTCTTTTCAAGCTTGGTCTTTTCCTCATTCAACTGCTTTTCCAGTTCGATCAGCCTGCCGTACTTCAATTCTGCTACCCTGTTAAGGTCATACTTCAGCTCTGCCTTCTCTATCTCTGATCTGGTTTCCTCTATCTGCTTTTTTATCTCACGGATGTTCTTTATATTTCCCTTTTCCAGCTCCCATTGAGCCTTCATTGCATCTCCGGTGTACTTCAGCTCCGAAAGCTCTTTATTCAAGGCCTCCAGTCTTTCCGCCGACTGCTTGTCGCTTTCCTTCTTCAAGGCCTCACGCTCTATCTCCAGCTGCATTATCCTTCTCATTATCTCATCAAGCTCACTGGGCATGCTGTCAATCTCTGTACGAAGCATTGCCGCTGCTTCATCAATAAGGTCGATCGCCTTATCCGGCAGGAATCTGTCGCTTATATACCTGTTTGAAAGTACCGCAGCCGATATCAGTGCATTATCCTGTATCCTGACACCGTGGTGTATCTCAAACTTTTCCTTCAGTCCCCTTAGTATTGATATGGTATCCTCAACATCGGGGGCTTCAATGAGAACGGGCTGAAATCTCCGCTCCAGCGCCGCGTCCTTTTCTATATGCTTCCTGTATTCATCCAGGGTGGTGGCACCTATGCAGTGCAGCTCTCCCCTTGCCAGCATCGGCTTCAGCAGGTTGCCCGCATCCATTGCCCCTTCGGCTTTTCCTGCTCCGACGATATTGTGTATCTCATCAATGAACATTATTATTTTGCCGTTGGATTTTTCTATTTCCTTGAGGACTGCCTTCAGACGCTCTTCAAATTCTCCCCTGTACTTGGCTCCGGCAATAAGCGCTCCCATATCCAGAGAAAAAATCGTTTTATTCTTCAGTCCTTCAGGTACATCACCCTTCATTATCCTTTGAGCCAGGCCTTCTACTGCCGCTGTCTTGCCCACTCCCGGCTCGCCTATAAGAACAGGGTTGTTTTTTGTCCTTCTGGAAAGTATCCTTATTATCCTTCTTATTTCATTGTCTCTTCCTATTACCGGATCAAGCTTTCCTCGCCTGGCGTCCTCCACCAGGTCACGGCCGAATTTTTTCAAGGCTTCATAGGTTTCCTCAGGATTCTGGCTGGTGATCCGCTGATTGCTTCTCACAGTTGAAAGCTCTTTTAAAAATTTGTCTCTTGTGATCCCATATTTTTTTATTATTTTTGAAGAGGGAGTGTTCGTTTCATCTATTAAAGCCAAATATATATGCTCCACACTTATATATTCATCCTGGAATTTTTCCGCTTCCTCCCCGGCCTTGAGGAATAATTCCTCAAACCTTCTGGAAACATAGGGGGAGGCTGCTGTAGTTCCATAAACCTTGGGCACCTTTTCAAGCAGCTCGGAAACATCCTTGTAATAGAAATCAAAGGGCACATTCATTTTTGTCAGCAGCTTTGGAATCAAGCCTTCATTCTGAAGTATAACAGCATTGTGAACGTGTTCGCTTTCAATTGTCTGATGATTCTGCTTGACAGCAAGGCTTTGAGCTTCCAGCACAGCTTCCTGTGCTTTCTGGGTCAGTTTATTTATATCCATTTCGTTTACCTCCGGCTTTGACTTTGACTTTCTTTGACTTTAATTATTTTATATCATATCCATTTTTAAAATGCAAGCTAAATTGTAGCTTCGCACGCAAAAAGTCAAAGTTTCTCACGTTCATTGTCAATTTTTTAATTTATCTCTATTTCCCATATTTTATTATATCATGCCCTTTAGAAATTGCTAATAATCAACTCTTTGTAGTCATTAGCTCCGCCAGAATATCTACTCTTGAGATTATGATTTCTTGATACTTCAACAATCCTATAATCCTTATACAATTTTCTAACGAATTCACAGTTATTATAAGAAAGCACAAACTTATCTTCGATTTCATTAAGTACATTGTTCAGTCGCTTATGATCATCAGCTGAAAATTGTACCTGACAATACTTCTCAGTACCATAGTATGAAGGGTCAAGATAAAATAATGCATCTGGTTTATCATATACTTGAATCAGGTCTTCAAAATCCTTATTTCCTATTAGAACCTATGTGATACATCTTTTTTCACGCATCCAAAAGACCTGCCATTTGATCCATATGACGTCTTAAGCAACATGAAGAACCTAACTGCTCTCTGTATATCAGTCATTCCTCTAGTATTGTACTGTTCTTTGAATTCCTCAAAGAACTCCCTTGAATTCAGCATATAGGATAATTCTCTCTGCATCTCCTGCCTATAATATTTAACTCATTTGAATAGGTTTATCAGCTCGCTATTACAATCATTATAGACCTCGAATTCTGCATGCTTATCTTTATAAAATAGTACCCATCCAGCTCCTCCGAATACTTCTATATATCTGCCAAATTGTATCAGGAATCTACTTGTTATTTCTTTTCTTAAAAGCTTTTTGCCACCAATCCAACCGAAAAAACTATTCATATATAAGCTCCTCCTATTATTAAGAACATTTATTCGTATTGATGTGTATAATTTTTTCTAGGAGTACTCCTAGAAAAAATTTATATTGTCGTATACCTAATTTTCTATAGGATCACCATTACCGTCCAAACCCAATGCGTTAAGTGCCGTCAAAACGCTACTCTGCAAATGCGAAGGTACTTGGTCAATAGTCATTTGTTTGTAAGTAATTAATGCTACAAATATGCCTAGCATATTTACACCCCCTTTCAATATAGTCCATGCCAGTTTAAGGCGTTGCAATAGGTTCACTGCTCTAGTTATCCCCCTTCCACGTCGTCAGCGTCCAGAAGTGCCTGGACCGCCTCCCGATCCTTATCAGGTACAGCGGCAATGGTTATTACTTTCTCTTTTATAAGCCGGTAGTATATGCCTGCCATGAATATGTCCTCCTTTACTG
>JAEXXN010000401.1 GCA_023405875.1 Bacillota bacterium
ATACATAGAGGAGCTTGCAGGAATATTCAGCTGCGGCAGCAGCTTCTACAGGGGGGAGGTGTATGTAGGAGAAGAACTGTTCAGCTGCCGGAGGCAGAGTGAGGCGGTAAAGCGCGGATTGGCATTTATTGTTGAGAATCCGAGGGAGACAATGCTGTTCAAGGATATAACGGCGATAGACAATCTTTTTTTCGTGTCGGGCAATAAGGAAAACCGCTTCTGGATGAATCTCAAATACAGAAAAAGCTGCATTGAAGCCTATGAAGGCTATTTTGAAAAGGGGGTGCTGAATAAACAGACAAAAGACCTGTCGGTATATGACCTGCAAAAATTGGCTTACCTGAAATGGCACTTTTACAATCCCAAGGTAGTTGTATGCGTAAGGCCTTTCAGTTCCATTGATGCCGAGCTGAGGGATATAACCTCTGAGATGATGAGGCTGCTGCTGGAGAAAGGCATTGGGATACTGGTACTGGCATCAAATTATTCCGAGGTGAACAGCGCCGGAAAGAAGATCATTCTAAAACCCAAAGAATGCCCCCTATAATCGCAAGAATGCCCTTAGAACCGGTGCACCGGCTTTGATAAGATAGGAGTAGGTATAAGGCTGATGCTTAATACAGGGGGAATGCATGTGTCGGAATATTTGATAGAACTAAAGGGAATAAGCAAAGTATTTCCGGGTGTAAGAGCACTGGATAAGGTCTCCTTCTCCCTGAAAGCCGGTGAGGTACATGCACTTGTAGGTGAGAATGGTGCGGGAAAATCAACCCTTATGAAGATAATAAGCGGGATATACAACCGTGATGAAGGTGAATACCTGCTCAACGGCATAAGTGTAGGAGACCTTACGCCTAAAAAAGCCCAGGAGCTTGGAATTGCAATAATTCATCAGGAGCTTAACCTGTGCCAGCATTTGACTGTGGCAGAAAATATGTTTCTGGGGCGTGAACAGCACAAGCTTGGCTGTGTCAGGCAAAAGGAAATGAACAGGGCTGCCGGAGAAATTCTGAGCAGGCTGAAAATAGATATAGAGCCGGACACAGTGCTCAGGAAATTACCGGTATCCAAGCAGCAAATGGTTGAAATCGCAAAGGCCTTGTCAACCAACGCCAGGATATTGATAATGGATGAACCGACCTCCGCATTGTCGGAAAGGGAGATCTCCGAACTGTTTGAGATCATCAGGAACCTGAAGGTCAATGGTTGTGCAATAGTTTACATATCCCACAGACTGGAGGAGCTTGAGCATATAGCGGACCGGATTTCGATATTCAGGGATGGAAGGCATATAATCACCAAGGCTTTCGCAGAAACAAACCTTGGAGAGATAATAGCCTACATGGTTGGACGGGAGATAAAGGAGAAATTCCCGTCAGTAGAATGTCAAAGGGGAGAAAAAATACTGGAGGTTAAAAACCTCTGCTCAGGTATTGTCAATAATGTAAGTTTTGATCTGTTCAAGGGCGAGATCATAGGTCTGGCAGGACTGATAGGGGCAGGAAGGACTGAGCTGGTGAGGGCGCTTTTCGGGGCAGAGGAGATAACCGGCGGGGAGATTTACCTGAAGGGGAAGAAATTAAATATAAAGGCTCCCAGGGATGCAATAAATGCGGGTATCGTACTCGGCCCGGAGGACCGGAAAAAGGAAGGCCTGTGCACAAAGCTGTCGATCCGTGAAAATGTGGGACTTGCAAATCTGGATAGGATATGCAGCAGGGCAGGAGTCGTAAGCAGAAAAAAGGAAAACCGGCTGACAGAGAAGGCAATAGAAAAGCTGAAGGTAAAGACACCTTCTCCGGAGCAGCTTGTCAATAACCTGTCGGGGGGTAACCAGCAAAAGATAGTTGTAGGAAAATGGCTGGTAAGAAGCGCAGAAGTGGTGATGCTTGACGAGCCCACCCGGGGTATTGACGTAGCGGCAAAGGTAGAGATATATAACCTCATGAATGAGCTGAAAAGTCAGGGGATAGGGGTAATATTCGTTTCCTCCGAGATGCCGGAGGTTATGTGTATGAGTGACAGGATACTGGTAATGTGCAACGGGAGGATAACAGGGGACCTGGTTTCCAGAGATGCGACACAGGATGAGGTACTCCGCTGCGCAACCAATTACGGAAGTAGATGACTATGGAAGCAGAAAAGATTTTGAGTTAAAGGAGAATTGCCATGCAGAACAAGGACGGCGGCCTTTACGGCTTAATGAGGCAGATAGTATCAATCAGGGGAATGGGCCAGGTTATATCGGTATCTGTTGCACTGATAATAATGACGGTTGTTTTCGGCATCATAAACCCCTTATTCTTTTCTCCGGATAACATAACCAATCTTCTTCGCCAGGTTGTCCCCATCATGATCATCGGTATGGGGCAGTCCTTTGTTCTGATAACCGGAGGTATCGATCTTTCCATCGGTTCTGTGGCAGGCATGTCCTGCATGCTGTCTGCCACTCTGATGACTGCATGGGATATGAACCCCTGGCTGGCAGCATTTATAACCATCCTGGCCTGCTGTGCCGTGGGCTTCTTTAACGGGATGCTGGTATCCAAGGCAAAGCTCCCGGCGTTTATAGCAACCCTGGGAACAATGATAATCGCCAGGGGGATTGCCCAACTGGTAAACGGAAACATGAACACCGACGGTATTGCGGAGAATGCCAAAGGCTTCAAAGACCTGTTCTACTACGGAGATACCTTCGGCTTGTATAATCCCATATGGATAGGAGTTATACTGTTCCTGATCTTCAACTTCATACTTTCAAGAACAAGGACGGGAAGGCATACCTATGCCATAGGAAGCAATTATGAGGCGGCAAAGCTTTCAGGAGTCAATGTAATAGCTGCAGAGACCAAGGTATATATCTTCAGTGCATTCCTGGCGGGTATTGTCGGACTGATGCTGACCGCACAAAGCGGTATGGGAACTATGAGCGCCGGAAACACATATGAGTTGAATGCAGTAGCCGCATCTGTTATCGGCGGAGTAAGCACCATGGGCGGCCAGGGCTTGCTGTTCGGAACGGTAATAGGCTCTTTCATCTGGGGTGTCCTGAACAATGGCCTGCAGTTTGCCGGAGCTCCACTGGCACTGAGGAATCTTGTAATCGGAGTTGTTGTAATCATCTCTGTCCTGATTGACAGAGTAGCCAGAAGCGGGAAGCTCGATATCGGAAAAGTGCTTAAGGGCAAAGCAAACTGACCCTTATTCATACTTTCAGGGGATTTTTACTATGGTGCTTACCATAGATAAAGATAATAAAAATGAGGAGTGGAAATTATGAAAAGAGCTCTAGCCTTCCTATTGGTTTTGACAGTGGCATTTGCTTTTACGGCGTGTGCACCCCAGGTGGAAGCGCCTGCAGCGGCGCCGGCTGCTGCTGAAGCTGCCGCACCTGCCCCGGCAAAGACAGTATACCTTATCACAATGGATAAAATGGATCAGCACTGGGTAACCGTTGACTCAGGTGCGAAGACTATGGCAGAAGCCCTGGGACTGAATTATAAATGGGACGCACCGGATGTGAAGGACAATGCAAAACAGATCGAAGCCGTAAATAATGCAGTTGCAGACAAGGCGGACCTGATCCTGCTGGCGGCAAACGACCCCCAGGCCATTTCTGAAGCAGTAAAGAATGCAAAGGCAAAAGGCGTGAAGATCATATATGTTGACTCAGCGGCAGATGAGCCGGCTATTGCAACACTATCGACAAACAACTATCAGGCGGGAGTACTGGCGGGAGAGACAATGGTCGGGGAGCTTAAGGCTGCCGGCAAGACAAGCGGAAAGATCGGGATAATAAGTGTGAATACCGCCACAAATTCGACAATGAACAGGGAAAATGGCTTCAGGGGAGTTGTTGAAGCCGCAGGCTATACTATACTGACTACCGAATACAAGGATGGAGATGCCGCCGCTTCTCAAGAGGCCGCTTACGGCTTCATCGCAGGAAACGAAGATCTGGTCGGCTTATACGGGACAAATGAGGGTTCGACCGTTGGAGTGGGAAATGCAATCAAGGCATCAGGAAAGGGCATTATAGGGATTGGTTTTGACAAATCAGATGCGATCCTGGGCTTGCTCAATGACGGAAGCCTGAAGGCTGCAATGGCTCAGAATCCTTTCACTATGGGCTATCTGGGAGTTGCACAGGCTTATGCGGCATTGAACGACAAGAGCACAGGCCCGGCAGTTATAGATACAGGCGTGGCTATATTAAGAAAATAATACAGTGACTGTTTCAACAACCCCTGCTGAAAAACTTCTCAGCGGGGGTTTTAATATATGCCTGATAAGCACAGGGATATGCTTCCAACAGCACCCCATATGAATATATTGTGTATAAAAGAGGCTTTTTGCCTTGATGAGGTGGGGTTCTGATGCCGGCATTGAAATATCTGTACAGAGCATTTGCTTCTGCAGAAGAGATTCCTTTTGACGATTCCTCCAGGATAGTATTGATGAGTGACTGCCATAGGGGCGACGGAAGCTGGGCAGACGATTTTTCCAAAAATCAGAATGCATATTTTGCTGCCTTGACACATTACTATAAGGAAAACTTCACTTATATAGAAATAGGCGATGGGGATGAGCTGTGGGAGAACAGCAGGCTCTCCGACATAAAGCAGATGCACAGCGATGTTTTCTGGCTTCTGTCGCAATACCACAGGGCCGGAAGGCTCCATATGATTTTTGGGAATCATGATATGGTAAAAAAGGACAAGAGCTTTGTCGAGGTTAACCTTCACGAATATTTCAATGAGCCGGAGAGAAGCTTTTCAAGCTTGTTCAGGGGTATAACAATTCATGAAGGACTGATACTCAGACATAGAGCTACAGGTGATAAGATATTTCTGGTACATGGACACCAGGTGGACTGCCTGAATAATCAATTCTGGAAGCTGGCCAGATTTTTGGTCAGGTATCTGTGGAGGCCCCTGACAAATTTCGGAGTAAACGATCCCACAAGAACAGCCAAGAACTACAGGAAAAAGGATACTGTGGAGAAAAGGCTTACCGATTGGGTCATGAAAGAAAAGCATATGCTTATTGCCGGGCACACTCACAGGCCGATGTTTCCCGAAACAAATGAGGCACCGTATTTTAACGACGGCAGCTGTGTGCACCCCCGATGTATAACTGCAATCGAAATATCTGAAGGCAGTATTATCCTCGTAAAATGGAGCGTCAAAACAAAGGCCGACGGCACCTTGTATATAGGGAGAGAGATCCTTGCAGGCCCGAGAAGGCTGAGGGACTATTTTGAATGCAAGGAGAGGATCAGGAAGCATAAATAACTGTAACTAAGGGAAGAAAATTTTTCTGCAACCGAAAATTTTCTACTGGTGCGTTAAAAAGCTAGAATGTGGTAGAATATAATCAAGTGCAGATGAAAATTTTATATGAAGAGGTGCAAAGTGGATAAGTACGGATTTGTTTATAATGGCAAGGAATATGAGCTGGGTGAGAATAACTGCAGCTATGTAATCAATGATGAACAACACCCGGTAACAGGCCTTGGAAAAGATACGGTAATAGACCTGCTGGGCCATGGAGCTACCGTGGAATTCGGGCCGGAGTATTATGACCAGCCCTGTGAGAACTGCCTGGCAGGAAAAAAGGAAAAGGCAAAATATTTTAAATTCCTGGAATATCATTTTTTTATATTCACAAAGAAGGGCAGCTACGTGATCAGCAGCATATCACGGGAATATGCGGATAAATCCTTCAACGGCCTGGTAAAGGGAGGCATTGTGGATAACAGCTATGTGGTCAGCGTTGCAGTTTGCGTTGAATGCGGCGAATACTCAATAGAAATAGAGCAATGTGATGTTTAGGAAAAGGCTGCCGTATTTTTTCGTTATCATTGCCGCAGCTTTGTGGGGGACTATAGGGATATACGGCAAATATTTGAGCGCCGCAGGCTTCAGCACACTTCAAATAGTGTCTGTCAGAGCTTTTGTCTCTGCATTGAGCATATTCCTGTTTCTGCTTGTCAGGGACAGAAGGCTGCTGAGGATTGAGGTCAAGGATTTCCCATACTTTATAGGCACAGGAATCATAAGTATTGTTTTCTTTAACTGGTGCTATTTTATTGCAATTGAGAAGACCTCGCTGTCTGTAGCTGCGATCCTGCTGTACACTGCCCCCGCTTTTGTCATGATTTTTTCCGCTGTTCTTTTCAAGGAGAAAATGACTCGCAGGAAAGTCACAGCGCTTGTTCTGACCTTTGCCGGCTGTGTTCTCGTCACCATGTTTACAAAGGGGACAAGCCATGGCATATCTGTTTCAGGTATATTGGCAGGCCTGGGGTCAGGGCTGGGTTATGCACTGTACAGCATATTCGGAAGATATGCTCTGAAAAAATACGACTCATACACAGTAACCCTGTACACCTTTGTATTCGCAAGCGCTTTTCTGCTGCCCACAAGTAATATCAAAGGCACCATCCTCTTACTCCATAATCAGTCTGTCCTGGTTTATGCAGTTTTGCTGGGGGTGCTTGCTACGGTACTGCCCTTTGTGCTGTATACCAAAGGCCTTTCACAGCTGGAAACAAGCAAGGCCTCTATTATAGCAACAATTGAACCTGTTGTTGCGGCCATTATTGGTATCGCTTTTTTCCGGGAGCCGGTTTCCCTGTCCAAGGTTACAGGTATATTACTTGTGATATTTGCCGTATCAATATTGGTGGAAAAAGACAGGCAGGTTTTGGGAACCAGTGCGGAGGCCGCAGATGAATGAGGAATGATACCTATCCATAATAAGGGACTATTGTCGGATATTAGGTAATTTTAACAGATTTATGGTAAAAAACTTCTTAAGAACTATTGCAATTATTTGAAAAATGAACAATAATAGCATATATAAACGAATAATAGCGGAAAAATACGAATTTTAGGAGGATAAAATGGATATATTTTTGGTTATCGGTATTATAACAGGTTTGTCAGCCGTTATTGTCGGTATGGCCGTAAAAGGTGCAAATGTAGCTGTACTACTGAATCCTGCGGCAATGATAATAATCATAATAGGTACTATTGCAGCGGTCATGAATTCTTTCCCTAAAAAGGACTTTCTGAATATTCCAAGGGTGCTGGGAGTTCTTTTCGGAGAGAGAAAGCACATTGACCAGTCCGAAACCATTAATAAGATTGTAGAGATGGCCCAGCTGGCAAGAAAAGAAGGGCTTATGGCCCTTGAGCAGTCGGTGCAGGGAATGAACGATAAATTTCTTCAGAAGGGCCTGGGCATGGTCGTAGACGGTATACAGCCTGAATATGTAAAGGATGTATTGAGTACAGAGCTTGAAAGCATGGAAGAAAGGCATCGTGCCGGTGCTTCGATATTTTCGACAGCCGGCGGTGCAGCACCAACCCTTGGAGTTCTGGGAGCAGTTATAGGCCTGATAGGCGCCCTGGGAAACCTGGAAGATACGGAGAAGCTGGGGCATATGATTGCAGCGGCGTTTGTCGCAACCCTCTACGGTATTTTTATAGGCTATGTACTTTGCCATCCATTTGCGTCAAGATTGAAAAGAAAATCCCATGAAGAAATAAGTAATATGCGTGTAATCCTGGAGGGCGTACTGTCAATTCAGGCAGGAGAAAACCCGAAGAGCATAGAAACCAAGCTTATCAGCATGTTGGAGCCGAGGGAAAGAATTAAATTTGAGAATATCAATGCTGGTAAGAGCTAAAAAGGAGTAAACTATGAATAAGAAAAAAGTACATCATGAGGAGCATGTCGATGAAACCTGGCTGATACCATATGCTGATATGCTTACCCTCCTATTGGCACTTTTTATTGTTATGTTTGCAATGAGTGAGATGAATAAGCAGAAGTTTGATTCCATGGGCCAGCAATTCAATGTAATTTTCTCGGGCGGAAGCGGGCTGTTGGAAGGTCCCGGCGGCTTGGTCAATCCGATAGATCTCCCGTCGGAGGGCTTGTCGGAGGGAACGATTGAAAATAACATGATGAATTCAATCAGGCTTAACCTGGAAAAAGAGGTTGCAGAGCAGGGATACTCGGACAAGGTCAAAATCAATCTTAACAGTGAAGGCCTTGAGGTAGCGATACAGGATGTGGTACTGTTCAATTCCGGTGATGCAGTTATCCTGAAGGATGTTGCTCCGCTGCTGATCAAAATATCCAATATGCTGAGCGGTCTGGAAAACAATATAAAAATCGTAGGGCACAGCGATAACGTGCCTATCAGGAATTCAAAATTCCGGTCCAACTGGGAGCTAAGCGCTACCCGGGCCATAAATGTGATGAACTTCATGGTTGAATCCGGCGGCTTGAAGCCTGAGAAGTTTTCCATACAGGCACATGCTGAACATATGCCCAAGTATGATAATTCTACAGAAGAAGGAAGAGCCAGGAACAGAAGAGTGGAGATATTCATAGCCCGTATCTATCATGAGGATGAAGGCGTGGACGAGGAGTAAAATAATCAAATAAAGTAGGCGGTTGAGCTGCGGATAGCTCAACCGCCTTTATTTATTACTTCTTAAGCTTCAGTGGATATGGAAGCTCCGGGATGCTTTGCATTATTAATGATTGCAGGAGCGCACTCAATTGCAACCCATACTGCAAGAACAACATAAATCAGGCACATCATCGGCACAATGACATTTGTTCCGACGGGCATTGTGAAGGCACCCTCTTTTATGGTGTAGGATTGTAAGGTGCTGAGCAAAGCCCAGTTGCTCATGATAAACATGAAGCAGGAAGGAATAAATGCCACCAACCAGGCCTTGGAATTCTTGGCCGTTCTTTGCAGCCATACGGTGATGCCTATGAGTGCAAGAGCCGCCAGCAGCTGGTTGGAGGAACCGAAGGTCTTCCAGAACAGGCTCCAGATTGCGATGGGGTTTCCTTGGGGGTCAGTCAGGTTGATAGACATCAGTACCAGCGGTATACCGCCGATCAACAAGGTCGATACTATTCTTCCGGTCCAGCCCTTCATGCCGGTAAGCTCCTGGACGATGAAACGGCCGAGTCTGGTGCATACATCCAGAGTATCATATACGAAGGTTGTGAAGGCCATAAGTCCGAAGGAAATACCAAAGGCTTTACCAAGGCCTATCAATGTCATGAAAGAGCCAAGGCCGTTAGCATAGATGAAGTTTGGCGATTTGCTCAATATGGGGTCACCTTTTGGAAGTATCATAACTGTAGACAGGGC
>JAEXXN010000428.1 GCA_023405875.1 Bacillota bacterium
AATCTGGCATAGTTGCGGTTATCCTGTTCATTCTGAGATGAATGCTGTCCCGGCTCGTCTGCAGTAATAAGCACCATACCGCCGTTGACACCTGTATATGCAAAGGTGAATAAAGGATCTGCGGCTACATTCACTCCAACATGCTTCATTGCGGCAAAGGACCTCGCTCCTGCTATGGATGCTCCGATTGCAGCCTCCATGGCGACCTTTTCATTGGGTGCCCACTCCGCCAGTATGTCCTCCCTGTACAATGCAGTATTTTCAAGTATCTCGGTGCTTGGTGTACCCGGATAAGCAGAAGCATATCTGACTCCTGCTTCATATGCTCCCCGGGCGATGGCTTCATTTCCCGTCATCAGCTTTTTCATACCTTCACTCCTCTTTCTCATATCCTCTATTCAATATTTGAAATACCTTTAAAATTGATATTTCTAATAATGTTGCAATATCTATGCCAAAGAAAAAGCACAGGTGTTTCACCTGTGCCCCGCACTTTCCCTGCTTATTCACATCAATTTTGTCCGGCAATATTAACATGATGTTTGATTTTTTTAACATCAATCCTTGTTATTGTTCTGCTTGCTCCACAAGGTAGTTCTGCTTATACCCAGCAGCCTGGCTATCTCACCCTTTGACATTCCCTTTTCTGCAAGCATTTCAATTACCTTTCCCTCAACATACCTGCTTATCTCCTTCAGGTCCAGCTGAAGGTCATTATCCCGCTTGGCAGCATTACCGGCCGTCCCTGTGCTCTCCCGGATTATTTCATTTTCATCCAGGTTGACCTCCCCGAACAATATATATCTTTGTGCTATATTTCTCAGTTCCCTTACGTTTCCCGGCCAGGAGTAGCTTATAAGCTTCTCCTTGAAGCCCTCGTGAATAGGCTGATATTCCGGAGCCGTCGAATATTTTGACAAGTAAAATTCGAAAATCGGCAGAATATCTTTTTTTCTTTCCCTCAAAGGCGGAATATGCAGCTCCAGTATGCTCAGCCTGTAGAAAAGATCCTTCCTGAAGCTTCCGTCCCTGATCCTCTCCTCCAGCTTTTCATTTGCCGCCGAGATTATCTTTACATCCAGGGGGATCACATAGTCTGAGCCTATCCTCATTATTTCCTTTTCCTCAAGCACGCGGAGAAGCTTGGCTTGCAGGTTAAGAGACACGCTGTTTATCTCATCAAGGAATATGGTGCCTCCATGGGCAAGCTCAAACAAGCCGGGCTTGCCGCCCTTTCTCGCTCCGGTAAAAGCTCCTTCCTCATAGCCGAAAAGCTCGCTTTCCAGCAGGCTCTCGGTAATAGCTGCACAGTTGATGGCAACAAAGGGCTCTTCCTTCCTGTCGCTGATATTATGAATACTCTGGGCGATCATTTCCTTACCTGTACCGCTTTCCCCGTATATCATCAGCGTACTGTCCGTCAGTCCTATTTTTATTGCTTTTTTTACAGTATCCTGCATAACAGGGTCCCGGGCAATAATATCCTCAAAGCCGTATCTGGCTATAAGCCCTTTTTTATTCAGCTCATATCTTATCTTTTTTTCCAGGCTCTGAAGCTTTGTTATATCCTGAAAGGAGCAAAGCACCCCCAGAACATGGCCCTCTACCTCCAGCACCGAGGTATTTGCAGTAATCACTATCCTGTTCAGGTTTATTATCTCATTTATCTGGTTTGCTTTTCTTCGCAGCACATCCATCATAAAACCAAGCTCGGGAAAAACCTCGGGAAGGCTTTTGTCCATTACCTCCCTGCCGTCCTTTTTCAACGCTTCCTCCGCCCTTTTGTTATATAGTATGATCCTGCCCTCCTGGTTTACTGCGATTACAGCATCGTGAACCCCGTCAAGGGTGGTTTTCAGGACCTCATTCCGGTATTTTTGTTCATACAGGCTGTCAACCAGCTGCATTGCCGAGGCGACCACTTCGTGAATAGACTCCTTGCCGGCTCCTATATGCACCTTGGCAATGCCGTATTTCTCCGCAAAGCTGCAAGGGATGCCGCCGCCTACCACCACTACCTGCCCGGGCTCTCCAGCATACTTTTTTACTCTTCCTTCTATCTCATCCTTTGAGTCAAATCTCTCTATTATCACCCTGGAATTTATCATATCCTTCCATTCATCAATATCAAAATACTCCAGTTGGGATATGACAAGAACTATATCCTTCCCAAGCCTGCCGGCCGTCTTTATGGCATGAAGTATATCCAGGGTGGTGATCTTGAGATGCATTACCGGCACATTGACCTTTCCGACGGTATGGCGATAGCCTCCGCTTCTGGCTATTATAACCTTGGCCCCCTTTTCCTCCAGCAGCTTCCCCTGCTCGTCAATAGTGTCCGAATCCAGGATATCTATTATGATCCGCCCCTGCTTTACCTCATTGCCGAAAAGCTCTACAATGCTATCCCTTAACTCGCTGTCAGAAGCTATTATACCAATTTTCCCTTCCATCGCTACTCTCCTCTGCCGATAATTTCTATCACCCTTATTATACAACGAACTATATAATTGGGACAGTGGGGACAGGTTTATTGTCCCACTTTCCCGACAACACCATTGACGTATTATCCTATATATGGTATAAATTTCCATAGAGGTGATATTATGTCCAGAAGCGCGAGATGCAGGAGTGATAGCAGAATATATCACATAATGCTTAGGGGAATTAACAGACAGGATATTTTTCATGACGAAAAAGACTGCTTAAGACTATTGGAAACCATAAGAAAATATAAGGATGTTAGCAGAGTTGACATTTTCGCTTATTGTATAATGAATAATCACATACATATGCTTTTGCGGGAGTCTGAAGAATCTGTCTCCGGCTTCGTAAAACGAATAAGCAGCAGCTATGTGTTCTGGTACAACAAGAGGTATGCAAGATGTGGGCATCTTTTTCAAGAACGCTTCAAAAGTGAAGCAGTAGACGATGAGGAATATTTTTTGACTGTGTTGAGATATATTCACCAGAATCCTGTAAAAGCCGAAATAGTCAAAAATGCATGTGATTATAAATGGAGCAGCTATAATGAGTATTTAGGAAAAGCGAATATTACCGATGTTGATTTTGGGCTGGACATACTGTCAAAAGACAGAAAAAAAGCTGTAGAAGTATTTCAGGAATTTACGAACCAAAGGAATAATGACATGTGCCTTGAAGAACCTGAGACACAAACTATATCTGATGATTATTTATTGACATGCTTAAGCAATATGGAAATATCCGACGCCCAGGAGCTTCGGAAGCTGAATAAGAAAAAAAGAGCAGAAATAATCAGGAGACTGAAAATGATAGAAGGAGTGTCATTAAGACAAATTTCAAGGCTTACAGGTATATCGAAGAGTACTGTTGATAGAATTTAGGGACAGTAAACCTGTCCCCTTGTCCCATTATCCGGCAATATCTACGATCCCGGCCATCAGCCTGCCGAGCTGCTCTCTGGTAGCAGACTTCTGGTCAACTATTCCCATTACCTTGCCTCCGTACATAACCAGTATCCGGTCGGAAAGCTCCAGCAATTCGTCCAGCTCGGTGGAAACCAGCAGGACCGCAGTGCCCTTGTCCCTTTCCTCTACGATACGAGACTGAATATACTTGGTCGCTCCGATATCCAGTCCCCTGGAGGGATGAACGGCAATCAGCAGGTCAGGGTCCCTGTCAAGCTCTCTGCCGACGACAAACTTCTGCTGGTTGCCTCCGGACAGGTTTCCTGCCATCTCTTTGATGTTCGGAGTCTTTACATTATATGTTTTGCAAAGCATCTCACAGTGGTCGTCAATACATTTCCATCTGAGCATTCCCTTTTGGGAAAAAGGCTCCTGGTCATAGCACATGAGGATCAGGTTTTCTTCTATATTCATGTTCTTGATCATACCCATCCTGTGCCTGTCCTCAGGTATATGTGCAACCTTGTGCTTCAGTATATCTTTAGGTGATTCACGGGTACAGTCGATAGATTTGATAAAGTACATGCCGCTGTCGATCCTATACAGGCCAGTTATGCATTTTACCAGCTCCGACTGGCCGTTTCCGTCTACGCCGCATATGCCCAATATCTCGCCTGCATGCAGTGAGAAGCTGACATCCGTCAGAACCGGATGCTTATCCTGGTTGAGCGCACAGAGCTTCTCCACCTTGAGGATTTCTTCGCCCACGGCTGCCTCTTTTTTCTGTGTAACAAGCTCCACATTCTTACCAACCATCAGACTGGCAAGCTCTTCCCTGTTCTTGACATCCTTGACCTCTACCGTAGCGACCACCTTGCCCTGGCGCAGCACGGTGCAGCGGTCACATATCTCCATGATCTCCGCCAGCTTATGGCTTATAAAAATCACAGTATGTCCTTCAGAGGTCAGCTTGCGCACCATGTCGAAAAGACCGACCACCTCCTGGGGAGTCAGCACCGCGGTGGGTTCATCCAGGATCAGCAGGTCTGCATTTCTGTACAGGGCCTTGAGTATCTCAAGCCTCTGCTGCTGCCCTACCGAAAGATTTTCCACCCTTGCCCAGGGGTCGATATCCATGTTATATCTTTTTGCCATCTCTTTGAATTTTTCTGCCGCAGTGTTCAGGTCAAGTACCAGCTTGTTATCCTTCAGTCCCAGTATGACATTTTCGATCACCGTCAATGCCGGAATGAGCATGAAATGCTGATGCACCATACCTATGCCAAGCTCGATAGCCTGTTTGGTATCTTTAATAACAACCTTTTGTCCGTTCAAATATATATCACCCTCTGAATGGTCATACATACCGTAGAGGATATTCATAAGAGTGGATTTTCCTGCTCCATTTTCACCCAGCAGAGCGTGTACCTCACCTTTTTCAACGCTGAGAGAAACATCATCATTTGCTACTACACTATTAAAGCGCTTGGTAACATGCTTCATCTCCAAAAAAGCCATAATACATCCTCCCCCCTATTCTTTGGAATATGGTACTGCACTGGCCGCCGGCTTGTTGCTCCTGCGGGTCATCATACAGATCGCCACTACAGTGATAACATAGGGAAGCATAACAAGGAACTGGTACGGAATGCCGGTGTTGGCGGCCTGCATCCGGTATTGCAGGGCTTCGCC
>JAEXXN010000468.1 GCA_023405875.1 Bacillota bacterium
TAGTACGACCTTACCCGGTTCAATAACATCGACATTCACCTGTGTTTCTATTCCTATTTCGAGATCTGTTGCCGTAAGCTTCAGTTTTCCGTTTTTTGCATCAAAAAGTATTCCTTCAAGGATAGGAAGAGTGGTTTTTGAAGGAACAGCCTTCTGTACAATATTAATGCTTTCCAGGAGAGCGGATTTGGTAGTGATTATTTTCATTGTGGATAACCTCCAAAACTCATTTTTGATAAATATAATATAATAATTTTAGTAGTAATAGTAATAGGGGCTGTTGATAAGTGCAAAAGCCCCTAAAACGGCTGCTGCACAAGGAAACCTGCTGTTTATATTCTGTGGAGTACTTTCATAAAATCTGTTGGTATAAAAGTATAACTAAAAAAGCTTAAAAAATTATCAACAGATTATCAATAACATATCAACAGGATATCAACTTTCAATTTTGTTCCTCAGCTCTTCAATAACTGATTTCAACTGTATGTCTATCTTCATGTCGGAAGAGATTTTTTCATAAGCGTGCATTATTGTAGTGTGGTCTCTTCCAAACTCCTCGCCTATCCTTGGAAGGGAAAGGTCGGTAAGCTCCCTGCAGAGGTACATTGCAATCTGCCTTGGCAATACAATGGACTTGTTTCTTTTTTTGGCATTAAAATCCTCTATCTTCATAGTGTAGTACTGTCCTACAACATCCTTTATTGCAGCAGGAGTGACCAATTTAGGCTTTGAATTGGATATTATATCCTTAAGGGCCTCATTGGCCAGATCTTCATTTATTTCTCCGTTTGTAAGGGAGGAATATGCAACAATCCTTATAAGTGCGCCTTCAAGCTCTCTTATATTTGATTGTATTTTTTTTGCGATTAAAAGCATAACATCATCGGAAATTGAAAGGTTCTCCACCTTTGCCTTTTTCCTGAGTATTGCAATTCTCGTCTCAAGATCCGGAGGAGCTATGTCGGCTATAAGGCCCTGTTCAAATCTTGACCTGAGCCTGTCCTCAAGGGTAGGTATTTCCTTTGGCGGCCTGTCGCTGGATATAATTATCTGTTTATTGGCTTCATACAGTGAATTGAAGGTATGGAAAAACTCCTCCTGGGTTCTTTCCTTACCTGCAATGAACTGAATATCGTCTATAAGCAGTACGTCTACACTTCTGTACTTGTTTCGGAATTCGTTGTTCTTATCATCCCTGATAGAGTTGATAAGCTCATTGGTAAAGGTTTCAGAGGATATATAAACTACCTTTGATTTGATATTCTGTTTTAAAATATAGTGTCCGATTGCATGCATGAGATGCGTTTTGCCCAGTCCTACGCCTCCATAAATGAAAAGAGGATTATATGCCTTGGCCGGTGATTCTGCAACTGCTACTGAGGCTGCATGGGCAAGCCGGTTGCTGTTGCCTATAACAAAGGTATCGAAGGTATACTTGGGATTCAAAGAGGAATTGGCAGTTTCCTCAGAGATATTTCTTTCTATGGTCTCCCTCATTATTGAAGCATAATTATCTTCAGTAGGTATTATGAACTTGATATCATAATATTCTGAAGAGACCTGTTTCAAAGCATTTTTAATAAGAGTGACATATCTTGCCTCAAGTATGCCCTTTGTGAAGTCATCAGGCACAGAGAATGCAATTATATTGTCCTTCATTGAAATTGGCTGTATTGCCTTTAACCAGGTGTTGAAGCTTACCTCTGTCAACTCAACCTTTATTACGTCTAAAGTCTTCTCCCAGACTTCTGCTATATTAGAATACATTTCCAGCCTCCTTAGCTATATATGTTTTACATTAAGTCTATATTTCAATACAAGGTACTTTAATTGACCCATTACTTAGTTAACACAACTTTCTTGTCTTTAAAAGTGTTAATCAGCAATACATTGATTCAGTGTCTCCCATGACCAGGAAGGGATATAAGTTACCGGGCACTTGTAAAGCTACCTGGATAAATGATAGAACCGGACTATTTTGCAAAGCTGCTTATCAACAGGTTTATACACAGAGCCATACTCTTCAGGAAATAAACAGGCAATGAATAAAAATGTGTATAAATTGTTAATATAATTCTGTATAAAAAAATCATTCATAAGCTTATCAACAATAAAAAAATGTGCTTATCCACATATACAATAGCTCAGATATCTGATTATTGACACTAAAGTATATATTAATACACAATCTTTAAGAGTTATACACAAATTATACACAACTGTTGATAACTTTATAAATTATTTGGAGTTATACACAATTATATAATTATAATAGCAAAACAGAAGCTCAAATTCAACAGAAATAAGATATTTATCCACAATATGAGAGTTTTGTCCTACAATTTATCCACAACAGCTACAGCAAGGGATAAATGGATTGATACAAATCCACAAGGAAATATTTAATCAGAACTTAAATATTTCTGAAAAATGTTTTTCGTGAAATATATAGTTTTGCAAATTAGTACAAATAGCGGTAAAATGATTATTACTGGGACAAATATTATATTGACACGAACTATCAATGTCTATATAATTTTAATAGTAAAGTGGTGAAGTATGCTTTATTATATAAATGCATTAGTATAGAGGTTAGGGGGTGTGTACTATGTTAATGACATATCAGCCAAAGAAGAGACAGCGTAAGAAGGTTCATGGTTTCAGACAAAGAATGAGCACTGCCAATGGCAGGGAAGTTCTCAGAAGAAGAAGATTAAAGGGTAGAAAAAGATTGACAGTATAAGGCCGCAAACCGTGGCCTTTTTCTGTAGTCATTAATGATGGAGGCAGGGTATGACCACTCAGCTTAAGCTGAAGAAGAATTATGAATTCAAAAGGGTATATAATGAAGGAAGATATTATGTAGAAAAATATGTAGTATTGTATATGGTGATGAATAATTCTGCCTCAAACAGGGTAGGTTTCTCTGTAAGCAAGAAGGTTGGAAACAGTGTTGTCAGAAATAAAGTGAAAAGACTTATGAAGGAAGTATACAGGCATAATGCAGCGAATATCAAGCTGGGTTATGATATGGTTTTCACTGCAAGAGTGGGAAGCGGATCGGCCGCTTATTCGGACATTGGGAAGAACATTACATCAATAATAAAAAAGGCCAAGCTTCAAAAAGTTGTTGAGGAATAGATGAAGAGAGTTTTCATTATTATTATAAAAGCATATCAGATACTGATCTCCCCATTATCCAGGGGAAAGTGCAGATTTATACCTACTTGCTCCAATTATGCTATAGAAGCTATCAACACGCATGGAGCCATATACGGGTTATATTTGTCCATAGGCCGTATCCTGAGATGCAATCCTTTTAACCCTGGCGGATATGATCCTGTACCAGAAAAGAAAGAAAAACCTTAGGGTTTGAATATAACGGGTCAATAGATGTCCTTCGTCTCTGCAGGCGGCGGGTATCGATTGATTTATTCACCAGGCGGTGAGAACATCTCCTGCCTTGAAACGCGCAGAGGTAAGAAAAATTTTCTACTGATGAGTTATAATCACAGTATATAAGGGGGAAAAAAGTTGTTAGATTTTATTGCCGGCCCTTTGGGATCTTTATTGAGATTGATATTTGATTTTGTAGGTGATTACGGATACTCAATAATTATTTTCACTATATTGACCAAGCTGATATTATTGCCAATAAACATAAAACAAACAGAGTCTACCAAAAGAATGAATGAAATCAGCCCCAAGATGAAGGAGCTACAGGAAAAATACAAGAATGACAAGGAAAAGCTGAATCAGAAGCTTATGGAGCTGTATAAGGAGCATAATTATAATCCTGCTTCAGGCTGTCTGCCGGCACTTATTCAGATGCCCATTCTTTTTTCGTTGTTCTATGTAATCCAGGACCCGGTCAAATATGTTTTCCTTGACGCCAACGTTTATTCAGGAATTGCAAAAAATTTCTGGTGGCTTACCGACCTTGGAAAGAGTGAGATGTCAGCAACCCTGATCCACATTGCGGGTTTTGGAGTGCCTGTTCTGGCAGTGTTATCGGCAGCCACTACATATTATCAGATGAAGATGATAAGTCCGAAAAGCGCCAGCAATGATAAGGGAAAACCGGATCCGACACAGCAGACGCAGAAGATGATGACAAATATGATGCCTATCATGTTCGGCTGGATAACTCTAAGTGTGCCTTCAGGTCTTGCTTTGTATTGGGTTGTTGGTAATATTTTCACCATAATTCAGCAGTATTTTATGATGAAGCCTTCAGTAGAAAAAAAGGAGGTATAATAAATTATGAAGATGGTAGAAAAATCGGCAAAAACTGTAGAAGACGCAGTAAAGTCAGCACTGGAAGAATTGAAAGCTGATAGGGAAAATGTGGATATTGAAATTTTGGAGCAGCCCTCAAAAGGAATATTCGGATTACTGGGAGGCAAGCACGCCAGAGTAAGAGTATCCCTAAAAGAGGTAGAAGCCCCGGAGATAGTTAAAGAGACAGTAAAGGAACCGAAAAGAGAAAAAAAGGAGAACCGGATACTGGACTATACTCTTGAAAAGGAAAAGGCCAAAAAGTTCCTGAGAGATGTTCTCCAGGCAATGGATATAAAAGCAGAGATCCGACTGAAGGATACAAATGAAGGTTTATATATAAATCTGTCAGGGCCCAAAATGGGTATTATAATAGGAAGAAGAGGGCAGACACTGGATTCCCTTCAGTATCTCGTAAGCCTGGTAGTAAACAAGGATAAGGACAGAGACGGTTTCATAAAGGTTATCCTTGATACTGAGGACTACAGGAAGAAGAGGGAAGAGACCCTTCAGAGGCTGGCAAAAAGACTGGCGGAGAGAGTGCAGAAAACCGGCAAGAAGGTTGAGCTTGAGCCGATGAACCCGTATGAGAGAAGGATAATACATTATACCCTTCAGGAGTTTGAAGATATAACAACCTTCAGTGAAGGTGATGAACCGTACAGGAAGGTTATAATAGCACATAAATAGCAGCTGAGATCCGGTAAAATACCGGATCTTATTATTTTGTTTCCAATATTCAATACAGTAATATATAATAGCATATGAAAGTAAATAATAAAGATGAAACTGCCGTCTCAAAGGAGAGGATCAGGTTGATGGACAGGACGATAGCAGCGATAGCTACAGCCCCGGGAGAAGCCGGGATAGGTATTATAAGGATAAGCGGTACTGAAGCAATAGGAATATTGGAGAAGGTGTTCAAACCGAAAAAAAGGGTTGATATAGAAGCCATGCCTTCGAGAACTGTTACATACGGTCATGCAATCGACAGCACCGGGGATATCATGGATGAAGTGCTTGCAGTAATTATGAGGAAGCCGTATTCGTATACTGCCGAGGATGTTGTAGAAATTCACTGCCATGGAGGAGTAGTTCCTGTAAGGAGAATATTGCAGGAGGTTTTGAAGAACGGAGCTGATATCGCAGAGCCTGGGGAATTTACAAAACGTGCATTTTTGAACGGGCGGATAGACCTTGCCCAGGCAGAGGCGGTAATTGATGTAATTACTTCAAAGACGGAAACAGGACTTAATGCGGCGGTGAACCAGTTGGAGGGCGAGCTTTCAAAGGAAGTAAGGAAGGTTATGGATAAGCTTCTGGCTATGCTGGCCCATATTGAGGCATCAATAGATTTTCCGGAGCATGATGTAGAAGAGCTGACAATTGAGAATATAAGCAAAATGCTTTTGGAGGCAAAGGACTCCCTTGAGTCGCTTTCAGGGTCCTTTGAGGAGGGCAAGCTGGTAAGGGACGGTCTGAATACTGCAATTATCGGACGTCCGAACGTTGGAAAGTCTTCACTCCTGAATGTGCTTCTCAAGGAAAACAGGGCTATAGTGACTGAGGTGCCGGGAACCACAAGGGATATAATAGAAGAATACCTGAATATAGGCGGAGTGCTTATAAGGCTCATTGATACTGCAGGCATCAGGGAGACGGCGGATATCGTTGAGCGCATGGGAGTCGAAAGGACAAAGGCTGCAATACATAACGCGGATCTGGTGCTTTTGGTGGTTGATGCCTCCAGTGAACTGCAGCAGGAGGACCTGGAGATAATAGAGCTGTTGAGAGATAAAAAGGTAATTGCGGCAATGAACAAAATCGACTTGGGGAATGTCCACAATGAAAAGCAGTTGTCAGGCTCTTTCGGGGAAGAGAACATAATAGAAATGTCGGTAAAGAATAATTTGGGCATAGAAAGACTGGAGGACAGAATAAAAGGGCTTGTTTTCCAGGGAAAGCTGAGTATAAACAGAAACAGCATGGTGACGAATATAAGGCATAAGAACTTACTGGACAAGGCCTTGAGCAATGTTGAAAGAGCCCTGTCCTCGATAGAAGCCGATATACCGGTGGATCTTGTATCTGTGGATATAAGAGAAGCCTGGAGCTGTCTGGGAGCTATTACCGGAGATACTGTCGAGGAGGATCTTGTTAAAGAGATCTTCAGTAAATTTTGTATAGGCAAATAGAGGTGAGAATATGGAGTATTTTGCTGGAGAATATGATGTTGTAGTTATCGGAGCAGGCCATGCGGGAAGTGAAGCGGCACTGGCATGTGCCAGGATGGGGATGAAGACTCTGGTGGCGGCAATGAATCTTGATAGTATTGCCATGATGGCATGTAATCCGTCAATTGGAGGGCCGGCAAAGGGAAACCTTGTAAGAGAGCTTGATGCTCTGGGCGGAGAAATGGGAGAGAATACAGACAGGACAATGCTGCAGATCAGGATGCTGAATACAAAGAAGGGACCGGCGGTAAGAGCTTTAAGAGCACAGGTGGATAAGAAGCTGTATCAGGATAGAATGAAAACGGTGATGGAAAGCCAGGAAAACCTTCGGATCAAACAGGCCGAAATAGTAGAAATAAAAGTGGAGAAGGGTAGAGTCTCCGCTGTGGTTACCGGCCTTGGTGCGGTATTCGGCTGCAGGTGCGTTATTCTGGCGGCGGGGGTATACCTTAAGGGAAAGATAGTTATAGGAGAAGCAGCATATGACGGAGGGCCCAACGGATTATTTCCGGCGGCAAAGCTGTCGGGCTGCCTTGAAACCCTGGGGATAAGGCTTATGAGGTTCAAAACAGGCACTCCGGCTAGGATAGACGGGAAAACCGTTGATTTCGGCAAAATGGCGGAACAGCCTGGAGATCATGATATAAATACCTTCTCCTTCATGACGGGAGAGATGGAAATAGAACAGAAGCCGTGTTACCTTACATATACAAACAAGACCACCCATGAAATAATAAGAAGGAATATCAAAAGGTCACCGCTGTATACCGGAGACATAGTCGGCGTGGGTCCAAGATACTGTCCCTCCATAGAAACAAAGGTAACGACCTTTCCCGACCGGGAGGAGCATCAGATATTCATTGAGCCGGAAGGACTGAACACAAAGGAAATGTATGTACAGGGCATGTCCTCCAGCCTGCCGGAGGATGTCCAGCTGGAAGTGCTTCATAGTGTGCCGGGACTGGAAAATTGCCATATGATGAGAACAGCATATGCAATTGAATACGACTGCATAGACCCGACCCAGCTTAATTTGAGCCTTGAACATAAAAATATAGAGGGACTATATTTTGCAGGTCAGATCAACGGTACCTCCGGATATGAGGAAGCGGCAGCCCAGGGAATCATGGCAGGTATAAACGCAGCTCTGAAGCTTAAGGGCAGGGAGCCTTTGGTGCTGGACAGGTCGGAGGCATATATCGGTGTCCTTATAGATGACCTGGTTACAAAGGGTACAAATGAGCCGTACAGGTTGATGACCTCAAGAGCTGAATACAGGCTTATACTGCGACAGGATAATGCCGACCTGAGACTGACCCAAAAGGGATATGACATCGGGCTGGTCACTGAGGACAGATATAACAGGTATTTGCAGAAAAAGCAAAGCATAGAGAATGAACTGGAGAGATTGAAGAAAAAGATGATATCACCCGGGGGTAAGGTAAGCCTGTATCTGGCAGAAAGAAACAGCACCGAAATAAAGGGAGGAATAAGCCTGTATGAGCTGCTGAAAAGGCCGGAGATAAATTATGAATCTCTGGGCAGCATAGATGAAGACAGGCCGTTATTGGACAGGGAGACAGCAGAACAGATAGAGATACAGATAAAGTACGAAGGGTATATAAGGAAGCAGCTGCAGCATGCGGAGCAGTTCAAAAAGCTTGAGAGTAAAAAAATACCGGAGGGTATGGATTATACGGCTATAAAAGGACTTTCTCTTGAAGCAAGGCAAAAGCTGAAAGGCATAAACCCTGCAAATCTGGGGCAGGCTTCGAGGATATCCGGAGTATCACCGGCAGATGTTTCTGTACTGATGGTATATATGGAGCAGATGAGAAGGGAAAGAAAGGGTGAGAAGTCTGGAAAACAGGACAATATTGATTGAAGGCTTCAAGGAGCTGGGGTTGGAAGTTTCTGAAGAAATGCTGGAAAAGCTCCGGGTATTTAAGGATATAATGCTTGAATGGAACGAGAAAATCAACCTTACCGCAATAACTGAAGAAAAGGAAGTTTACATAAAGCACTTCCTGGATTCAGCTACCTGCCTGTCAACAGGATATATAAAGGATGGCATGAAGGTGATTGATGTCGGTACAGGAGCAGGTTTTCCGGGAGTGCCGGTAAAGCTTCTGAAGGATGATTTGGAAATGACGCTGCTGGACTCCCTTAATAAAAGAATAAGCTACCTTAATGAAGTGTTGTCAAGGCTTTCGGTAAAGAAGGCGGCTGCGGTTCATGCCAGGGCAGAAGAGGCGGGAAGCAGTGAAGCTCACAGGGGCGCATATGATATTGCTCTGTCAAGGGCAGTAGCC
>JAEXXN010000510.1 GCA_023405875.1 Bacillota bacterium
TACCAGTTCAGGATCATCTACACGCCCTGTGACATATATGCTGTCCTTACCTTCATCACTTATGGCCGTAAATGCAATCTGATTATCATTTATCTCTACCGTCTTTACCTTTCCGCTTTCAATCTGTGATAGAAATGTACCGTAGTCCACCTGCGTGATCTGCTCCTTCAGCATGGCGGGAAAGACAAAAGCATTCAGAAACATCACTATAACAAAGGTCACAATATAAAAATATATTATGGGCTTTTGCGGATTCTTTTTTTCTTTCATATTTTATTCTCTCCATCTATAATATTTAATGCGCTATTTTTCAACTCTGTCTATTTTTCTCAGCAATTCGTTTAATTTTTGCAGCCCTGTTATAATATCCTCCAAGTATTCCTCCTCATTGACCAGATACATTGAAATAATATCATTACACATTCTGTCTATCTGCATTACCGTTTCTTTACCCTGTTCTGTCAGAACAACCCTGACGACTCTTTCGTCCTCTCTGTTTCTGACGCGTTCAACCAAGCCCTGCCCTTCAAGCTTTTTGCACATGGCGGAAATATTGGTTCCTGCGGCGCATATGCTGTCCGCAAGGCTGCCGACTGTATGAGGTCCGCAATGATAAAGGTCCATAAGGATCCTTGTCTGCATCATTGTAAGCCCATGGCTTTCGCTTATTGGGCTGAATATACAATTCATATTCTCTGTTATCTTTCTTGTGTAATCCCAGATAATATTTTTGAATTCAGCAACCTCCATGGTATTCCTCCATTAATCATATTATATATACATTATATATAATATGATATATATTTACAATAGTAAATATTAAAAGGCTCAACAAACGGAATATTTCCGAAGGTTGAGCCCTTTTCTCCATTATTTTCCCGGAAGCACTATCCTGAATTCAGCTCCCTTCGGCACAGTGTTGGCAGCTTGTATCCGCCCATTGTGACCGGTTATGATCGCCTTTACTATTGCAAGGCCGATTCCGGTTCCGCCCTTTTCTCCCTTATAGAACCGCTCAAACACCTTGCTTTCTTCTCCCGGCTTGAAGCCCGGACCGTCGTCTGTAATAGTGATTTCAACAGCTTCATTCCGAGCTTCCCATTTTATTGCGATCTCCTTTTCAGCATAGCGTATACAATTGCTGAGAATATTGATCAAAGCCCGCTCAAGCTTTTCTCTGTCAAAAGCTCCGCTGCAGGAGCCGTCCCCTTCTGTCTCCAGCTTCAGCCCTTTAGCGTCAGCCAAAGCCTTTACGCTTTTAATGCTTTGCTCAATGATTTCCTGTATCCCGGTATTTTCAAAATGAAAGGCTTCCTCTATATTGTCCAGCTTGGCGAGATATATCATTTCATCTACGATTCTCTTCAGCCTCCCGCTTTCATCGATGATAACATCAAGGCTGTGCTGCAGCTCATCTCCTTCAACGATTCCGTCTTTTATGGCTTCAGCATAGCCCTGTATCGACATCAAAGGAGTTTTCAGCTCGTGGGAGCTGTTCTGCAGGAATCTCTTTTGCTGAACATCATAAGCCTTCAACCTCTGAAGCATGCTTTCAAAGCATTCGGCCAGCTCCTGAATTTCGTCGCCGGTTTCAATTTTAAGCTCCTGTGGAGCATTTTTAAGAGAAAACCTGCTCATATAAGCTTTCAGCTTACCTATAGGCCTTGTAAGCCCCCGCTGAAAAAACATACCCAGGATTACGGCGGCCACACCTCCCATAATCAGGCTCAAAAGCTGTGTTCTGTTCATTACGCGGCTTAGCTTCCTGATATCCTCCACTTTGGTAAACAAAAGCACATGGCCTTTTACTTCTCCATTTTTTGAAAGGATGGGCTCTCTCTCGGAGACATATCCCGCAGCCTTTATTCGCTTGTTGTTCGCCAGGGCCTGAAGCACTTTTTTGTCTTTCTCCTCCAGATTGCTGTATATTATTTTATTATCATTGCTTAAAACAATCACCTTGGAATCAATGAATTGCCCGTTGATCCGCATCTGGCGTTTTGCCAGCAGATTAGGCCTCAGCTCTCCCTCACGGATCGGTATTTTCTCCAGAGTAACCGCTACAGCCTTAGCTTCCGACTTCAATACCCCCTTGGCTTCATTGATGAGATATCTATGAAGCAGCACCCTGAAGGCTGTTCCGGTTACAACCAGAACCGTGGCCAAAAGAATCATATATGTGATTAACAGCTTATTGCCGATTTTCATTTTAATCATCTATCCGGTACCCATAGCCCCACACAGTTTTTATCTCCAGGGAAGCGCCTGCTTCAGCAAGCTTTTTCCTTAACCTCTTGACCAGATCATCTATTACTCTGATATCCCCTGTAAAAGCATAGCCCCATACCTTCTCAAGCAGCTGCTCCCTTGTAAAGGGCAGGTTTTTGTTCAGCAGCAGGAACTCAAGAAGCTCATATTCCTTTGCGGTAAGCTTCAGCTCTTTACCCTCCGCTTCGGCATACCTTCTCCGGCGCTCTATTTTCAAATTCTTTGCAGACAGCTCCTCATTCCTGATCCCATCGCCCTTTTCCAATCGCCTCATTATGTTCTTTATCCTGACAACAAGCTCCCGGGGACTGAAAGGCTTCGACATATAATCATCGGCACCGAGCTCCAGGCCCAGTATCCTGTCCAGCTCTTCGTCCCAGGCAGATACAAACACAATGGGGATTTCGGTGTTTTTTCGTATTTCCCTGCATAATTCCAGTCCGTCAATTCCGGGCATCATTATATCCAGCACCAGCAGGTCCGGCTTCAGACGCGTGATTTCATTCACAACATTTTGTGCGCTTTCAAAGGTAGTGACCGAAAAGCCCTCTTTTTCCAGGTACTTGCGGATAAGATCCCTTATATTCCGCTCATCGTCTATCACAAAAATATGCTTCATAAAATCCGCCTCCGTTTCTGATTAATCTATAGTATAACAAGCTAAATTATAACGCATCAGTAGAAAATTTTTCGGTTGTAGAAAAGTTTTCTTCCCTTTGCGTGTTTCAACGAGGCGGGTGATATGCTCACCCCCTGATGAAAAAATAAAGCGGTACCCGCCACACATAGTGGTGGGGGACATCTTTCGCCTTGTTATAACAGAAATTAAGGCGGAAAGCTTGCAGCAAGTATCCGCCTTAACAGGTATTCCTTATGAAAGAATGTCTATGAGCTTATCCAGCACCTGGAGCTTGCTCTCTTTCTTGTCATTTATCGAGCTATGTGCATTTATCAGCTTTTCAAGCTCTGAATGGGCTGTCCCGGTGTCGCCGCTTTTTACTGCTTCCCTGAAGGCTTTTCTTGCTGCTGCGGCCTGTTCATGCAGGACTTTGATCTCATCCTTCAGAGGTTTTAGCTGCGCTCTTTCTTCCTTTGCAGCTTTCAAGGCTTCCTTGTCTCCGGCCTCCCTGGCAGCGATCAGAAGGTCCACCAGCTTATCCTGCCTCTCGATAACCTGTATCCTCAACTGATTTCTTTCAATTCTAAGGTCATTGATCCGGTGTATTTCATCTGAGAATTCCTTCAGCTTCCCCGCTTTCAGCCTGTCTGCCCTTGAACCCTGCCCTTCTTCAAGCAGGCTCTCCATCAGGGTATCCTTCAAAGTATCCGCCGGCTCCTCAGCATAGGTGGCAATGGTTCCTCCCAGCATCATCAATCCGACCAGAAGTAAAGTTATTATTTTTTTCATTTTGCAGCTCTCCTTATTTATTGTATTTTGTGTTTACAATTTTATTATAAAGAGAGCTTATGGAATAACCGTGTTGAATTTATGTGAAAAGTGTGTGAAAATGGCTTTCTTTATTTTATTGTTATAAGGACATATAAATCCGCATTGTAGAATACACTGTCCGGGCTTTTGTTTATTGTTGCATTAAGGACAATGACCTTTAGCTTTACCGAGCCGTTTTCCTTTAAAAAAGTTGCTTCCTCCAGGTTAATGCTGCCTTTTCCGCTGTTGTAGCCGGAAAATCTGTCGAATATCTCCTTTGCCGAGAAGCGTATCAGCTCCTGACCCCCTTCTGCTGTAAGGAATATGTCTCCTTGTCCCTCTGCGGTATACTTATTCAGGGTATATTTCATATTTCCTTCTGTTATGTCGCATATCTTTTGAGTTATTCTGCCGCCGTTCATATCGACAGCAAAATTTACAAAGGTGTCATAGCCCTTTATATCTATAGGCTTCTGCTGCTCAAGCACCATGTATACATTTTCGTAGGAATTCCCCGGAAGCTCATATTCATTGAAGCCGAACAGCCTGTAAAAGCCGTTGTAGCTGTCGTAGTCCTCAGGCATCCATTCAAGCCTGTCTGTATATTCCATCATCCTCAGGTAACCGAAGGCCTGGGCTATGATTTTTTTGTCTTCCTCAGGGATTGCTCCATTGGGTACTACACTTCCATTTACAAGCATGTTGTTTTTCACCAGCACTCTCTCAAGCCTGCCGGTCTGGCTTGCCCGGCTCATGGTAAATGCATCCGACGGAGGAATAATTGATATTATGGCAAAGACTATGAGCAGTGCTGCAACTATCCCGTTTTTTCTCACAGGTACGATACTCAGGATAACTCCTGAGACAGCGGCAAAAATACCGAAAAGTATGACATAGTAGCGGGTATGTGTCAAGCCTGTATCCCCCAGGCTGATTACTGAAGAAACGATCTGGAATAACACTATCGGAACCAACAGCTTAGGGAATATGCCCCTGAAAAACAGCGCGAATCTGTTCTCCAGCCCGCTTGCCAATATATACAGCAATATTACCGTAATTGAATATGATACCAGCATAGGCTCCAATAAATTATCCGTCCAGAACCTTCCTCCGATATTCCTGAGGATATAAATAACCAGGATAACGGTAAATACAGACAACAGCGGAATTATAATGTTGGAAATAAGTATTTCCAGAAATCTGGGGCAATGAGCCCCTTTGTTTACTTTTTCCTCTTTGCTTTCTGCAAGCGCCTTATCCCTCCCCCTGTCAACCTCTCCCGGAAAAGCGGGGATAAGGGATAAAAAGTACATTGGCGCAAACAGGATAAAATCGATATTGGCTGTGTGTGAATAGGCAGCTCCGTTCACACTGAACAGAAGCCGGTCAATTGCTGTTATTATAATGCTTATTCCCGCCATAATAACACCGGAAAAAAGCAGCGAGTTAAAAAGGGCTTTAAACGCAAGCATAAAGCTCTCATTAAAGCTTATGCTACTCTTTATAACAGGCACCCAAATAAAAGCAACCAGCAGCGCAAACAAAGCAACTGATGTTCTGATGCCGATCTCGACGCCCAGCCTGGGGGCCGGCATAATAACAAGATAATATCCGGAAGTAAGAACAAGAGCCGCTCCCATCAATATCCATCGGTGTGCCGATTTATAAAAGAAGCGCTCATAGGCTACCTGCATGACCATGCTTAAAAATGCTCCAACCACAAATGTAATAAGGAGCTTTGAGTAATCCTTACCTGTGCTTATATCAACAGCATTTACCGCTGCTGCTGCAGCCAGGAACAAAGCTGTTACAGGATAACGGCCTAAGGCAGCATTCAACCCGCTGAGCATGTCTTGCAGCTTTCTTATCTGTTTCATTCCTATCATTCCTTTCGATATGGTTATTATTGTTATTCTATTGTCACTTTATTCTGATATGCTTCCATCGTCCTGTTCTGAACCTTGCATAGACAAACAACCATCTTACAAACTGATCCACAAATACCGCAAGCCATGCCCCCATCAGGCCCAAACCGATAATATCCACGAATACATGGGCCAGAACGACTCTTATCAGTATGACACCCGCAAAGGTACCGACCATAGGCCAGAAGGTGTCTCCTGCACCTCTCAAGCCCCCTGCCAGAATAAGCTGTGAAGATTGGAAGGGCTGAACCAGCGCTATTATCTTCAAAGCCATTGAAGCGCTTTCAATAATATTGGGGTCCCTGGAATACAGGCTTACGAGCTGGGGACCGAAGAAGAAGAATATTACAGCCATAAAGCTTGAAATCATAGATCCCAATCTTCGCGTTTCTTTTGCGTAGGCTTCGGCTTCCTTGGATTCATCTGCTCCAAGGCTCCTGCCTATCAATGCCGAAGCCGCTATTCCAAAGGCTTGCCCCGGCTGAAAGGAAAGCCCCAGTATATTCAAGGCTATCTGATGGGCCGCAAACACAACAGTTCCCAACCCGGCAACTATTTTTACAAATAAGAGTACCCCTACTCTCAATATCATCTGCTCCAGTGATGCCGGTACTCCGATCTTTACGAGGTTATACATTATCTGCCTGTCAATAGCAAAGGGTTTTCTGATATTAAATGTAAGAATGCTCTTCCCCTTTATCAGATATCCGAATAAAAGTACACTTGCTACTACATTGGATACAGCGGTAGACAAGCCTGAACCGGTTACGCCAAGCTCGGGGAATCCCAGAAGCCCGTATATAAGCAGAGCATTTCCGATAACATTGAGAAAGTTGGCCTTAAGATTTATCTTCATGGGTATCCTGGTTTCACCGATACCCCTCAGCGCGGCAGATATTGACATGTTAAAGGATTGGAATATGAAGCCGATCATTATCAACCTGAAATAATTCCTGCCGATTTGCAGGGTATCGGCCTGTGCACCCAGGAAGACCATAATTGAGTCGGTAAATACTATCCCCAATACTGATAAAGGAATTACCAGCAGCATACTCAAAAGCATAACATGCTTCAGGGTGTCTTCTATCCTGTGCGTCTGCCCTGAGCCCAGATATCTGGCAACCATGGCTGTCCCGCCTACATTCAGAGCCTGGACAAGTGACAGTCCGACGAGTAAAGGCTGGTTTGTCATCCCCACAGCCGCAACGGACGCTGCCGCTAACGAATTGTCGCTTATTCTTCCCAGCATTATCATGTCCACCATGCCGAAAAGGGTCCCCAGAAGGAGCTCTATCAGAACAGGCCATGCTATGTTTATAACCGATTCTCTTATGGGGCTTTTCTCTATATGATAAGTCATTTCGATTCTTCTTTCTCCAGCTTTGAACTGCAAACAGCAAAATGAGCTATTGCATAGCGCAGCAGCCCATCCGAAGCTTTATATATTATAACAAGATTTCAATAAGGGTTTTTGCAGACTTGCAAAAACCTACCCGAGCATTTCAACGAGGCGGGAGATATGCTCACCGCCTATTGGGCAACGAAAGCGGTACCCAACACCTATAAGAGGTGGGGGACATCTTTAGCCTCGTTATTTTTTGATCTCCCAGTAGCATTTCTTTGGAGATACGATCGTCTCGTCTTTTTTCAGCTTTGCCATAATCTTATCTACTTCTTTTCTGTCTACACCTGTTGCAGTTGCAATCTGTCCGGCACTTACCGGCTCTGGGGCATTTTTGAAAAATTCTACGATTACTTCATAATTATCCATTTTAGTTTTTCCTCCTTATTCACTTCTAAGTGCATTCAATACTTCTTGTCCGTGGTTCTCGGGTTTGACCTTGGGAAAAACCTTGATGATTTTGCCCTGCTCATCTATTATGAAGGTGCTTCTTTCCATGCCCATGTAGGCCTTACCGTAAAGCTTTTTTTCTCCCCATACCCCATAAGCCTCGGCGGCTTTATGCTCTGAGTCGCTAAGTAAATAGAAAGGCAATCCGTTTCTTTTTCTGAACTTCTGATGAGATTCTTCATTGTCCTTGCTTATACCCAGAACAACAGCTCCCTCGGCAAGTATCAGGTCATATACATCCCGGAAGCTGCAAGCCTCCTTTGTACAGCCTGGAGTATTATCCTTGGGATAGAAATAAACAACTACCTTCTTACCCTTGAACTGTGAAAGAGTCACCGGGTTACCGTCACTGTCATTAAGAAGGAAGTCTGCTGCCATATCACCCTGTTTAAGCATGCTCTGCACCTCCATTTATTGTTCCTATAGATAAAACACTGAATCAGAGCCTTTCCCTTACTATAATAATATCACTTATCGCAAAACGCTTCAACATCGATAAATGCATAACAGGGGAAGTTGCATAATTATAGAATGATGCGACATAAAAAGATGTGCAACAACCGGAACGACACGGGGGTCGTTCCCTACAATATACCAATTGTCATGTGTTGTTCATAGGGAACGACCGACCTGCCGTTCCGCACCCATGTTGCTGCATTCTTCTTACATTGTGCCAAACGCCGGCAAAACTGGGACAAGGAACCTGTCCCCTGTCCCGGTTTCCTGCTCGTCATGAAAAAATGCCTGACCGCAGCTAATGGCTGGGATCAGGCATTTTTATCATTGGATCTCAATTCTGCTCTTCCTGCTTACTGCTGCTTCTCTCTTGGGAAGCACAAGTGAAAGAACACCGTTTTCAAACTTGGCTGAGATCTGGTCTTCAACAACATTCTCAACATGGAAGCTTCTGCAGTAGCTGCCGCTCCGTCTTTCTCTTCTGATATAGTTTTCCTTCTCTTCATTTACTTCTTCGTTTTTCTCTACCGATATGGTAAGCCTGTCGTTATCCAGGTCTACCTTTATCTCTTCCTTTTTCACTCCCGGCAGGTCAGCTTCGATCAGATACTGGTTTTCCTGCTCCTTGATGTCGACCCTGATCTGGGAATCACCTGTAAAGAAGGCCGGTGCAAAGGAATCAGAGAAGAAATCCTCAAACAAGCTGTCTATGCTGAAAATGTCTTTCGGCCTGTTCGCCAAGCCTCTGTTTCTTTTATTGTACGGTACTAGAAACATACAAAACACCTCCGAAATATTTAATATTTTAGTCCCGTCTTTGACTTTGACTTTCTTTGACCTTTGCTCATATTATGCTACTTTTTATATGGTATTTCAATTTCTATTAGAAGCAATTCCAGCCTAAAATTCAGAATTATTATTTATTATCTTTTTTTATCCCCATTTTTCTCAAATTTTCTCAGCCTCACTGAACGGTGCAAAATCCCTTTCAAGCAGCCCCACAAGCTCCAGGGGGCTGTCTATAATATGGTCCGCTCCCTCATTTATCAGCAGCTCCCTGCTGCGAAAACCCCAGGTAACTCCTATACAGGGCACACCGGCATTCCTTGCAGTTCTGATATCCACCTCAGAGTCACCGACGCAGACGGCTTTGCCCGGCTCTGAAGCAAGCACCCGGAGCGCCTCAAAAACACAATCCGGCTCCGGCTTCTTCCGTACTTCCCCTGATTCTCCTATTGCAACGGAAATATACTCCCTGAAGAATTCCTTTGCAAGCTCTTTAACAGCACTTTCAAACTTATTGGATACAATAGCGAGCTTATATTTATTTTTAACAAGCTCCTCCAGCAGCTCTATGATTCCCGGATAAGGTCTTGTTCTATTGTTCATATTCTTTGAATAATGCTTCCTGAAGGCTTCAAGGCAATTCTCATACTGAGGGTTGTCAAAGCCTCCGGGGATTGCAAGCTGCATAAGGTTCCTGACTCCATTACCTACAAATCCCCTGACCTCCTCCAGGCTTCTTTCCGGGAAGCCGAATTTTCTCAAGGCATAATTTACGCTGTCTGCCAGATCATCAAGAGTATTCAGAAGCGTACCATCCAGATCAAAAATTATTGTATTTATTCCAGTCATATTCTCTTCTCCTTGTTTCAATCATGTTTCATCAACAATCTTTTCTGTAGAGTTTATACATATTATACCACAAGGCACATCAGCATTTAAGCAGGCCGACCGCCCGGCCGGTCTTTCCATATAGCCTGATTAATTTATAACAAAACAAAAAGACATCTTTTAATTTTTATTCACATTTGCTATAATTTTATAGTATACTAACTAAAATTTGATGCACTTTACAATTGTACTTTCTCTGTAGCAGCTAGCTAGTAATTTATGCCCATAGCATCTACACAAGCAAGTACTTTTATTTTATTCAGAAAGGAGGATAGGGTTTATCTCATAGGAATCATGTTATTTATAAAATTATAATGTAAATGGAGGGGTTCTTATAATGAGTAATTCTAATAGTTCCGGACAGTCAAGAGATCAGTTTAAGTCAAAGCTTGGTTTCATAATGGCAGCTGCAGGGTCAGCCGTTGGATTGGGCAGTATATGGAAATTCCCTTATGTTGTTGGCGAAAATGGCGGCGGTGCGTATATGCTGGTTTATCTTATTGCTCTTGTCGTAATCGGTATACCGGTAATGATTGCTGAGTTCGTAATCGGCAGACGAAGCGGTAAAAACGCAGTTGAAGCTTACGGAACATTTTCAAAGAAATACAAGATAGTCGGATTCTTTTCAATGCTTGCTCCAGCTATTATTTTGTCGTTTTATTGTGTCATTGGAGGATGGGCTATAATGTATCTTTACCTGACTGTGACAGGTAAGCTGGCCGGTTTGACTCCTGAAGGCTATACAGATATGTTTGTAGCCGCTTCAGGGAATATGGGTATGTCAGGCTTCTTCTTCCTTCTGTTTGGAGTATTGGCCATACTGGTTGTTATTAAAGGAATATCCCAAGGTATAGAAAAGGTTTGTAACATATTGATGCCTGCACTATTCCTGATAATGCTCGCCCTTTCAATAATAGGCGTTATGCTGCCCGGCGGAATGGAAGGAATAAAATGGTATCTGACACCTGATTTCTCAGCTATAAACGGAGCTACCTTTGTGGCTGCAGTAGGGCAGGTATTC
>JAEXXN010000475.1 GCA_023405875.1 Bacillota bacterium
GCGCAATCACCATCAAAAACCCATATACGAATACAGCCATAGCGTAATAGGCTGTGCGGACTTCACTGTTGCGCTGCTGTTTGTCGAATAGCTGCATTTCCGGCGTAATAAGGCTTCTCACCTGTTCGGAAATATCTTGATCGATTTGCATATCAATGATCGTATAGTCCGATATTCCGGTCAAAGTGGTAAAGGTGTTTTCTGAACAAACGATGATCCATCCGCCATCTACTGCATCAAACGGCACATCGGAGATGATACCGGTAACCTGCACATCCTTCGGTACCCCGGCGATAGAAAGCGTAATGGTATCGCCAATCTTCCAATTAAATTCTTCTGAATAGCCATAGTCAACTAATACGCCGTCTCCGTTTTGTACGCTGTCAATGCTTCCGGAAATCAGCATTTCTTCCCCCCACTCAAATTGTGATTCATCATATGAAATCAATGTAGCCGTACCGTTACCCTGTTTGTCGGTTGCCGGAATATCACGATAAAACATGCGTCCATAGATATTCTTGATATTCGGAAGGGCTTTTATCTCTTCCATAATGGAGCGGTCAATCAATACGCTATCTTGCTTCCCCTGAATAGATATATCGGATGCGTAAGGCTTCAAAGGTTTTAAGGCATGGACCATAAAGGTAATCAATACCGTGAAACACAAAAATAAGATGATGCTTAGCGCAAAGGAACCAGCTATCAACGTCATGCTCTTTTTATTGGAAAAAGCGTGGCGAAACCCCATTGCCGTATCGACATGAAATATCCTTGTGTTTGACGCTTTGCTTATTTGAAGATTGTTTGTTTGGTTGATGTTTCCCGTTACGGCAGCCTGCGGAGATACCTTCGCCGCCCTTTTTGCGGGCGATCTTGAAGCGATCATAACCACCAGAGCTCCAATCACCGCACCAGCGGCAATACCAGGCCAGCTAATTTGAAACATTGGCATTTCGGGAAGATACCGAGAATTCAATGTATTTAAGGAAAAAATTGCCGCCCATAATATCACGCATCCGGCTAATAACCCAATGGGGATTCCTTTCAGGCAATACTGTAAGCCCTCCAGCCGGATATACCGTTTAATTTGCTTTTTCGTCGCACCAAGACAACGCAGAAGGCCGAAGAATTGCGTCCTTTCCAGTATGCTCAAGTTAAAGCTGCTGGCAATCATAAACGTACCGGCCATCGTAACGAGGACAAACAGAATTCCTGCCGTAAGATAAACTTCCAACATCGTAGAATCGTTACTTTGTCCCATCAGGCCAAGGAGCATGATATTTGGGGAAACCTGGTTCTCGGTCAAACCATATTCCGCTTTGATTTCTAAAAGCGCCCGGTTGATATTCACGCCACTTTTGAATTGAATATAGTAATATTCTTGATATAAGTCGGCTGGAAGTGCGTGCATACCCTCTGCTGATAGCATCAGGCCGTGGGCATCGCTCCCTTTCAGACTGGAAAAATCGCCGTATGTCCCGGTGATCGTATATTGCCGTATTTCTCCATCACTGAAAGCAATCTCTATCGTATCCCCGATGGAAACCCCAAACTGCTCAATTCCCTGCCGATCAAGCAATGCTTCCCGCTCAGAAACCGGATAACTACCCTCGGTCACAGCTAAGTTCATCTGTTCAGCAAATTCCTGGGTGCTGCTTTGAATAATCAGTTCTTTCCCCTGATAAGTTGTATCTTCGGCCATCCCCAAGAAGCTTGATACTTTTACATCATTGCGGCTATTTATCTGTTCGGCGGTACTGTCCGATATATCCGTAATAATGGCATGAAAATTCCCATGCTGACGAATATACTCGTTAATTTGAGCTTTTATACTCATATCAGCCATACCAAAGATTGCCGTTACCAGCATAACCGATATGGCTATACATACCACGGTGAGCCGATTCTTTTTTTTGTGTACTTTGGCATATTCAGAAACAAGACCAAGATAGCTTTTCATTCGGCATATCCCCCCAAATCGGTAAGAATGCCGTCTGACAACTGCAGCACACGGTCAGCCGCAGCAGCAAGGCTACGGTTATGCGTAATCATGATAATGGTTTGTTGATAGCGTTTGGACGCTGTTTTCAGAAGTGAGATCACCTCGCTGCTGTTGTGACTATCCAGATTTCCTGTCGGCTCGTCCGCGAGGATCAGCATAGGACGGGTGATTAAAGCACGGCCAATAGCTACGCGCTGCTGCTGTCCACCGGATAACTGGCGTGGCAGATGGTTCCGCCTGTCCTTTAAGGACAGCACGGTAAGGACTTCTTCGACATATGCCTGATCGGGCTTCTTGTAGTCGAGTAAAAGGGGGAAGGTAATGTTCTGCTCGACATTGAGTTCCGGTATAAGGTTGAACGCCTGAAAAACAAATCCGATGTTTCTGCGGCGAAAAATGGTGAGCTGCTCGTCTTTCATATTGAATATATCATTACCATCGATAAGCACCTTGCCGGATGTAGGCGTATCCAGGGCCCCGATCATATTAAGCAGCGTACTCTTTCCGGAACCGGATTCCCCAACAACTGCGACAAATTCGCCCTTTAGAATCGAAAAGCTCACGTTTTTTAACGCATCAACCGCCGTTTCAACCGTGCCGTAGGTTTTGCAAACGGCAGTTACCTCTAATAAATTCATATCATTTCACCCTTTCTGAATTATTACTTGAGGGCCTTTCGATGAATCAGGTAAATAATAAGCTCATATGCACACGAAAGCAGTAAAAGACACTTTCAAGCATCATCAGCATACCAAGGAAAAAGTCCGCAATGCTCAAAGCTCCATTCAGAACCATATACCCGGAAATGACATAGACCATGCCACTGAGCAGAAAATCCGGGAATAGAAATGTTACAATCCCCATTATGCCAAGAAGAACCGTCCGAAGCATTTCGTACTTCGTGAACTTCTCATATAACAATGGCTTCAAAATAAATCCCACCTTTCTATAAAGGCAGGTTAACATCCGTTCCTTACTCTCACATGAATTTTAGCTTACAATTTAGTAAGGTTAAGGAAGCTCATAACAAATGTACTTCCTTCGCCTAAAACGCTATCTACCGTAATATTGCCGTCGTGCGCCTCCACAATTGCCTTTGCAAGCGGCAGACCAAGGCCAATACCTTGAGTATCCTTGGAAAAGCGGCTGCGATAAAACCGTTTGAAAATATGGTGTATATCTTCCGGATGAATACCGCTTCCGTTATCCTTTACGGTTATCTGTATGACTGCCGGTAGCCGCTTCCACTCGATTATGATGCGGCTGCCCGCATCCGTATGGTCGAGGGCATTTTTTACGATATTGCTGATAGCTTCTATCATCCAATCTCTGTCACAGAAAAGTTCAACTTCTTCCGGCCCTGACAATAAAATGTTTTTTTGCTCCATCTCAGCCCGAGTTTCAAAGTGTTGGCACATGGCGTTCATCATTTCGACTATGTTTTCAAGCGCTCTTGCTATGATGATGGAACCAGCATCCAGCATTGTAATTTTCAAGAGGTTTTGGACAAGCATTTCTATCCTTTCGATTTCTTTTTCCGACTTTGCCGCAAATTTTCGCATGGCGTTTATATCCTCTGTTTCGTCCTGCAAGAGTCCGTTGTAGATATTGAGGGCGGCAAGAGGGGTCTTTAACTGGTGGGAAATATCTGATATGGTGCCTTTCAAAAACTCTTTTGCTTTCTGTTCCTTTGAGGCATGAGCGTCCAGTGCCGTAGCCAGTGTATTGACCGCATGAAACAGCTTATACAGGCCGCCTTCCCGGTCACAGTCGATACGGACATTTGTGTTTCCTGAAAGATATAAATTGATTTGAAATATGGCATCTTCCATAATTCGGTTTTGCTTCCGAAAATACAAAAAGCAGACGCCCAATATGCATATGGCGGCCAGTAAGGAAAGCAACAGAACTACGGGGTTCAGTACACCGTAAAATAACCATATTATAAATTGGAACAGGAAGATAAAACTGCCTGATATGCAGGATATTAGAATAAAGAAATTTTTAATATCCTTGTTGGTGAAAATGTTCATTGCGCCACCTCAACTAACTACATTCCATTTATAGCCCATGCCTCTGACGGTTAACAACATTTGCGGTTCGCCAGGATTGTTTTCTGTCTTCATTCGCAGCCTGTGAATATACACCGCCAGCGTATTATCATCGATATAGTTCCCGTCGCCATCCCATAGCTTATCCAGGATTTTTTCTTTGGAAAGTATTATGTTAGGGTTTTGCATGAGCAGACAAAGTAATCGGTATTCCGCTGTCGTTAAATCTAAAAGTTGCCCATCCTTATAAACTTGTCCTTGCAATAATAGCACTTTTAAACTGTTAGATATGATTTCTGTATCTGTTGTTTCAAAATCCTTTGCCCGCCGGAGCAAAGCGTTAATTCTTGATATAAGCACACCTAATTTAAATGGCTTTGTAATATAATCGTCCCCGCCAATATCAAGTCCCTTGACAATGTTCATTTCATCGTCAGAAGCGGTTAAAAAGATGATGGGAACCTTAGAAGCGTGACGTACTTTTTGACATATCTCGAAACCAGAACCGTCGGGCAAGGATAAGTCCAGAATCAGCAAATCGTATTTGCCATCCACCCAAATGGTGTTGGCTTCTTTTATGGTTCGGGCAATATCCAATTCAAAGCCTTGCTTTTTCAAAGAATAGGAAAGCCCGTCAATCAGGCTTAAATCATCTTCAAGAAGTAGTATTTTGTTCATTTTTCCACTCCTTTTCTCGTCCATATTCCGGCATATGATCAACAGACCCGGGACCCTTTGCCAAAGCCGGATCGACCCTGGAGCCTTCAGGCAGCCCATATTTCAGGGCATCTGAGGGACATTTGTCTACCGTTTCGATAATTTGCTCCGCTGCCGCACCGGTTACGCTGATCCAGGGCCTTTCCCTCGGCTTGAATACCTCCGGGAGGCTCCGCCAGCAGGTGCAGGCGTGGGTGCATTTTTCGGGGAACCAATAGACGATAAGATCATCAGTTTGGTACTTTTTCACTATGTTTTTCCTATCCATTTTAATTGTATTCACTCGCTTTCTGAATTGTTCAAAGTCATAAAGCCTTTATCTGAAGGTAAGCTTCAATTATAGTATATCTATATTATAACATTTATGCTCAGGCAGGTTCCACAGCTTACGGCCACCGGCCGGTTTATTCCATAGGTGTAACAGAATACTGCCGGGATGCGTGTCTGCGGATGCTCTTGTTTATAGCAAAATGCTCAACAGGGTGGTATAATTACTAAAACAAACAAATGGAAGCCTTGGAGGCTTTACTATAAGTCTGCATACAGGAGGTATATATATCCTCGTAAAAAATTCATACAGAAGAGGGGGAAGCATATGAAACAGAAATACATAACAGCTTTATTACTAATAATCTTTATCCTGACTACTTATACTTATTCAGCAGCAGAGGAGCCTGTCAAAGCTTATCAGAAGAAGATAACGGTCAATAGCGCTGTAAGGACTGTAAACATTGTTGAGGTTGATTTAAAGAGTAAGGACATAAAACTGGAGGCCGCGATTGCTAATGATAAAATACGGACAGTGGAGGATTTTTCTGCCTTTGTGAAAAGAAAAGGAGCAATAGCAGCTATTAATGCTAATTATTTTGCCGCTTATTCGGATTTTTCTCCTGTCGGTACTCTTGTCTGCAATGGAGATCACAAATGGAGTGCACACTACGGCACTTCCGTATACATATCCGATGACAATGATATTGTTTTCCGTTCGGCAGATAATTTCGGGAAAGGGAGAGTATCTATAAACCTGGTGGAGCAGGGGGACTATATCTGGCACTATAATCGTTATGATCTGAGCAAAGAAGCAATACTCTTCACCAATAAGATAGAAGAGCCTATAAAGCTCCAGCAGGGTGTATGTGTAGTCGTGAGGAATGGATATATCTCGGAGGTCAGATATGCACCCTTTGACCTTACAAATACGGAGGGTGCGGCAGTCTTATATTTTAATAAACCGGTGGACCAGCAGCTTAATGAGCTTATCAACGTAAAATATAAAATCGGGCAGCACGTTATTTATAATCGTATAGAACAGAATACCGGCGCAATAGAATGGGATAAGTATGGAAATGTCATCACAGCAGGTCCCAGGCTTATTGTGGATGGTAAGGTAGAAGTTGACCCTTCGGCGGAAGGCTTTACTGAAAAGAAGATAACAGAGTACAGGGCGCAGAGGAGCAGCCTGGGATTGACTGAAGACAGGAGACTTCTGATGGTTACTGTACCGAATGTAACAATTTACGAGTTGGCTGAAATAATGAAAAGTATGGGAGCGTATCAGGCATTGAATCTGGATGGAGGAGCTTCAAGTGCCTTATATGCAAATGGAAAGGTGATCACCTACCCCGGAAGGAAGCTGAGCATCTTCCTGACGGTGCTGAAACAGTATAATGATTAGCATATCTATGCGGTGGGCAGCCCCACAGCGTAGATATCACCCAACAGTTTATTCCAAAAGTGCAATAAAATACTGTTCGCATATACTCATGACAGGTGTTCAAGTTTATGGCAAAATGCTCGATAAGGTGGTATAATTACTAAAACAAACAATTAGGAGCCTTGCTTGATGCTTCACATTATATATAGTTGGTGGTGATTATTATATCTATGTATGGAGAATTGGATTACATTGACGGTGTTACAATTATAAATAACGAAGGCAACATTCTTTTTACAGTAAAGTTTAATCCTGATATTGATAACAAAATGGAAGAATCAATAGTGGGGGAAAAGCTGACCAGCGTATTTCCAAATATAGACAAAAAAAACAGTTCGCTTTTTGAGTGCATGGAGAAGGAAAAGCTGGTAGAGCGAAAGAGTCAGCTGGTAAAGAGCAAGTATGCGAAGGACACCATTACAGATAATATATCCATTCCTATCAGAAATGGCGGGAGAGTAGTAGGTGCGATTGAGCTTTCAAAGACAATTGTCGAGGACGATACTCCGGCTGCGGTGGACAATCCCTCCATGAATTTCAAACCCAAATATATTGAAATGGGCTATAGAGCAAGCTATAAGCTGGAGAACATAATCTGTGAAAACAAAAAAATGCTTGGTTTGGTAGAGCTGGCAAAACATGTTGCAAATTCATCTTCTCCGATTTTTATTACCGGGGAGACCGGAACCGGAAAAGAACTGTTTGCCCATGGGATACACAATGCCTCAGACAGAAAGGATAAGCCCTTTATCGCCCAAAACTGTTCGGCAGTACCCGAAAACCTTCTGGAAAGCATTTTTTTTGGAACCAGCAAGGGAAGCTATACAGGCGCTCTTGACAAAAAGGGCTTGTTTGAGGCTTGTAACGGAGGCACTTTGTTTCTGGATGAGCTTCATTGCATGCCGATCCACTTACAGGCGAAGCTTTTAAGGGCGATTGAAAATAAGTCTGCCAGGAGAATAGGTGAAAATGAGGAACGGAAGTTCGAGGTCAGGATAATTGCTGCTACAAATATAAACAGCAATGATATCCTGGCCCAGGGGCACATCAGGCATGACCTGTATTACAGGCTTTCGGTGGTAAATATAAATATTCCTCCTCTAAGGGAGCGTGTTGAGGATATAAAGGTTTTATCAGCCTTCTTTATCGATAAATACAATAAGATCTTTGAAAAGAACATAACTTCCATATCTCCCGAGATTACTGCATATATG
>JAEXXN010000487.1 GCA_023405875.1 Bacillota bacterium
GCTATGAGGAACCCTATATACAAGTCACTGGATCAATAGCTTGCATAGTTTCGTTCATGCTAGAAAAGGCTTAAATTGAAAACAGGTTATGGCATTCTTGCCATAACCTGTTTATACTATAATTGTATAGTCTCAAAAGGATCATTGGGCATATTATGTAGAGTGGGGTGATAAAAATGAGTTTTCTTGGTAATATCATATGGCTTATATTCGGCGGTATAATCGGAGCTGTATTGTGGGCCTTGGCGGGACTGCTCTGGTGTGTTTCGATCGTAGGGATACCCTTCGGAGTACAGTGCTTCAAGATTGCGGGCTTTGTGCTATGGCCCTTCGGCAGGGACATAGAGGTGGGAGACTTCGGAGCCGGAGGACTGATATTCAATATAATCTGGCTCATTTTCTTCGGCTGGGAGTTTGCAATAGGCCATCTCATTATCGGAGCGGTATTCTGCCTGACCTTTATAGGAATACCCTTCGGACTCCAGCATTTCAAGCTGGCAAAGCTCGGTCTTATACCCTTTGGTGCAAGGATACGCTAAAGATAAAGGAATAGAGAGAAATGATAATAAGTGCTTCGCGAAGGACCGACATTCCTGCATTTTACTCTGATTGGCTGCTGAACCGGTTAAATGCAGGATATGTTTTGACAAGAAATCCATTTAACAGTGCTCAGGTCAGTAGAATTTCACTTTCAACTGATGCTGTTGACTGTTTTGTTTTTTGGACAAAGGACCCGGGAAAAATGCTGGACAAACTCAGGCTTCTTGATGAGCTGGGCTATAGGTACTGCTTTCAATTCACGCTTACGCCCTATGACAAAAGCGTGGAAAGAGGCCTGAGGGACAAGGAAGGGATAATAGAGACCTTTTGCGAGCTAAGCGGTATGCTTGGTAAAGAAAAGGTATTGTGGCGGTATGACCCTATTATTTTAAACAATCTACTTGATATAGATTATCACAAGGAGAAATTCGAGTACCTGTGCAGCAGACTGTATAAATACACAAGCGACTGCACTATCAGCTTTGTGGATATGTATTCCAAGCTGAAGACGGATATGCTGCGTGAAATCAGCAGCAGTGAGATGCGGGAGCTATGCCGCTTTATGGGAGCAGCTGCCGTTAGGTACGGTGTACAAGTAAAGGCTTGCTGTGAAAAGCTGGATTTCTCAGAATTCGGGATAAACAAAGCCAGCTGTATAGATGAAAAGGTTATTGAGCGAATCTGCGGATATCCTCTTGAAATCAAAAAAGACAAAAATCAGCGTATGGGCTGCGGTTGCTGTAAAAGCATAGATATAGGAGCATACAACACCTGCAGGAACGGCTGTGTATATTGCTATGCAAATTATAGCAATAAAGCTGTTGAAAGAAATTGTGCAAGATATGACGTAAGCGGAGAGTTTCTTGTAAGTAAAGGATAGGTATAAGGGAAAGTTGAACCGCAGCTTGTGCCATGTTAACCGCTGTACATGGACAAGCAGCATAAAATCTGCCGGAAGGCGCAATATATCAACAATAGGGATGCAATATCGACTGCTAAAATTCATAATGGAAGACTCTTATGGAATGGAACGAAATCAACACTGCATACGTCAAAGAAATAAAAGGAATATTAAGGAGGAGACCAGTGAAAAGATCATTGTTGTTTGTATTAATTTTAGTATTAAGCGTTTCCCTGCCTGCTTGCACCAGCATAAGTGCAAATTCAGGAGATGAGCCCCAGCAGGGCGGTATGGAACAGATGATAGACCCTTATTTCGGACAATACCAGATGGCGGATAAAGGCTTCTCCAGCCTTGTGAAGGACAATGCAATCGACAGGGACTATGAAACTGAATGGGATAAATTTCAGAAATCACAGGAGTTCAGCACCCGGGGTTGGATGGAATTGGAGGCCAGATATAAGGAGCTTTGGGATAAGGAGTTGAATAATACTTATAATAAACTCATGAAAGTACTTAATGAAGAGGAAAAGAAAAAGCTGCTTGAAGCTCAGGACGGTTGGGTAAAGTTCCATATAAATGAATCAGAGTTTGTCGAGGCCGCATGGGAGGAGCTGGGACTGGGGTCCCAGGGAAGGATCCAGCTGGTAACTGCGGAAAAAGACAGGATACGTGAACGGACTCTGCAGTTAATGGAATACTTCAATATGTCAGGCGGAGAGATTGAGTTCCTGTATAAAGGATTGAACAACTAGTGCTTTTTAACACAACAAAATTCTTACTTTTCAGGTGTCAAAAAGGCACTTCCGCTGTTTGGTGCCTCGCCTGCCCTAGAAGGGATATACGTCACGAGGCGCCAATGCTTTTTAACACAACAAGTTTCTTGTACAAAACAGATATCAGGAGGAAATCATATGAAAAGGTTATTATTACTTATATTGATTTTGGCACTGAGCGTTTCACTGATTGCTTGTGCCAACGCAAGTGCCAATGAAGGGAATGAACAGCCGCAAACCGGTGAGGCAGACAGAGCCGATAAAGCGGCAGTTGTTAAGCTTGTTGAAGACTTTGGGAAAAAGCTTCAGAATGTATCGCTCTTAGCGCCGAAGGATGTACTGGAAAAGAGCATGAAGGAGAATTACAGCGAATTTGTGACCCCGGAGCTTATTGAAAAGTGGATAAATGACCCTTCAAATGCTCCCGGCAGGCAGACTTCAAGCCCTTGGCCGGATAGGATTGAGATCATTGATACCAAGAAGCTTTCAGAAGCTTCTTACCAGGTTGACGGTAAAATAATTGAAGTAGCCAATGCCAAGGAAGGAAGCACAGAGGTTGCTGCACGCCAGATCACTATTACAGTCAAAGCAGTTGACGATAAGTGGCTTATTGACGAGGTTACCCTTGGCAGCTATGAAGAAACAGACCGGGCCGACAAACCGGGGGCAGTAATTTATAAAAATACAGAGTACGGCTTTAACTTCCCGCTGCCGGACAGCTGGAAGGGCTACACGATCATAACCGGCACATGGGAAGGCAGCGGCAAGGTAAATGAATCCGGTCCTATGCTTTCCATAAGGCATCCTCAGTGGACTGCCGAAAAGCCGAGACAGGATATCCCTATAATGATATTCACACTTGAACAATGGGATTCGCTTCAGAAGGGAAACTTCCACATCGGAGCAGCGCCGATAAATCCCACTGAGCTTGGACGCAACACAGGATGTGTTTTCGCACTTCCTGCCCGTTACAATTATGCATTTCCGGCAGGTTATGAGGAAGTGGAAGAGATCCTGAAAAATAATCCCATTCAGACCCTCGATAAATGCGGTGTAGAGGAACCAAAGCCGGAGGCTGCCGGCCTGAAAGGATTTTTTCCTATAACCGTGGGGAGTACATGGAAATACCTTGGAGAAGGAAATGAATATGCTTCCTTTGAACGCAAGGTGCTGTTCCAGGAAGGGGACAGGGC
>JAEXXN010000018.1 GCA_023405875.1 Bacillota bacterium
AACGATAGGTCTGCAATAATTACATGGATAGTAGTAATTAATGAGGCGCCCAGGCAGTATAATATACCAGCTTAGAAATTTTATACGGGTTCATCCGGCTTGGAGGTTACCGCATTGAAAACTTACAGGAAAAGAATAATGCTGTTGATTGCAGATATCATATTACTGAATTTAGCTGTATATGCTTCTTTGATTTTTAGATTTGACGGATCTATACCTGCCCGGTATACAGGAATATTTAAAGATTCCTTTATGCTGATAACGATGATAGAGATAACGGTATACTACTTTTTTGGTTTGTATAGAAGCCTATGGAGTTATGCAAGCATAGAGGAGCTTATCCAGATTTTTTTTGCTACAGCTACCGGTGCTATAGGTATCTTTGCATACGGTACTATGATGGGTACAAGGCTTCCCAGAACTGCCTATATAATGGCCTGGATACTCACCTTTCTTTTTATTGGAGGAATTCGTATAAGCGGAAGGCTGATAAGGAGGGTTAAAGGGCTGGGTAAAAGTTATGGCGCAGGTGTCAAGCGGGTAATGGTTGTCGGCGCGGGACAGGCAGGTTCAATGGTTATAAAGGAGCTCAAGGAGCATCAGGATCTGAATATGATACCGGCTGTGGTAATTGACGACGATCCCAAAAAGCACAATTCCCATATACACAGTGTGCCTGTCAGAGGAGGCAGGGACAAGCTGGTGCAGTATGCAAAGGAATATGATATAGACGAGATAATTATAGCCGTACCTTCGGCACATAAAAGCGAGATATCGGATATTCTAAGGCTGTGCAAGCAAACAAAGTGTAAGCTGAAGAAGCTACCGGGAGTATATGAGATAATAAACGATAATGTAAGTATAAAGAGTATACGGGATGTTAATATAGAAGACCTGCTCGGCAGGGACGAAGTTAATCTGGATATCAAGGAGATATCGAGCTATGTGAAAAATGAGACAATAATGGTAACCGGAGGCGGTGGATCAATAGGTTCAGAGCTTTGCAGGCAAATAGCAAGATTCCGCCCAAAGAAGCTTATTGTGCTTGATATATATGAGAATAGCGCCTATGAACTGCAACAGGAGCTGAAACGCTCCTTTAAGGACAAGCTAAATATGGAGGTTATAATAGCTTCAATCAGAGATAGAGCCAGATTGGAGCAGATTTTTGATTATTACAGGCCGGGAGTGGTGTTTCATGCTGCTGCACACAAGCATGTGCCTCTTATGGAGGCTAATCCCGCAGAAGCGATTAAGAACAATGTATTAGGGACTCTTAACACTGTTCAATGTGCAGATAAATACAAGGTAAAACGGTTTGTAATGATCTCTACCGACAAGGCAGTCAACCCGACCAATGTAATGGGTGCTACAAAGAGGATCGCGGAAATGATTGTCCAATCCATGGGTAAGCGGAGCAAAACTGAATTTGTGGCAGTACGTTTCGGCAATGTGCTTGGAAGTAACGGCAGTGTCATTCCTCTTTTCAAGAAACAGATAGAAGCCGGGGGCCCTGTTACCGTTACTCACCCTGATATAACCAGATACTTCATGACCATTCCCGAGGCTGCAAAGCTTGTAATACAAGCCGGTGCAATGGCTAAGGGAGGGGAGATATTCATATTGGATATGGGCCAATCTGTAAAGATAGTGGATTTGGCAAAAGATTTGATAAGACTGTCGGGGTTTGAGCCGGATGAAGATATTAAGATTGAATTTACAGGGCTGCGTCCGGGAGAAAAGCTTTATGAGGAGCTCTTGCTTGCTGAGGAGGGTATGGAGAGTACAAGGCATAAGAGCATCTACATTGGAAAGCCCCTGGAAATCGACTATAACGATTTGCTCCAAAAGGTGAAGGAGCTGGAAGGCTGCATTGATAATGTCCAAAGGATTAGAGAGTGTATAGGCAGCATAGTAATAAACTATGGAAATGTGAATAGTGAAGCTGCTGTGACCTCGTAGGGAATGTCCTCCGTGTCGTTCCGAGTAGAAAGTTGGAAAGGAGACAAAACGCTATGGCAATACAAAATACTACAAATAAAAAGATATATCTGTCCTCCCCCCACATGAGTGATGAGGGCTATGAAATGCAATATATACAGGAGGCCTTTGATACCAACTGGATTGCGCCTCTTGGAAAGAATGTCAATGAGTTTGAGAAGGAGTTTGCTGCTATTGTGGACGCTAAATCGGCAGCGGCATTGAGTTCAGGAACTGCAGCTATCCATATGGCTTTAAGGGCTGTTGGAGTAGGAGCTGGGGATATAGTATTCTGTCCGACATTGACATTTTCTGCTACTGCTAACCCCATCATATATCAGGATGCTATACCTGTTTTTATAGATAGCGATTATGAGACATGGAATATGAGTCCGTCAGCTTTAGAGGAGGCCTTTGAAAAGTATAGGCCAAAAGCGGTTTTGGTGGTTCATCTCTATGGATTGTCGGCAAATATGGATAAAATACTTGAAATATGTAAAAAGCATAATGTTCCCCTTATAGAGGATGCTGCTGAGTCTTTAGGCACTTACTATAAAGGAAAGCATACCGGCACTTTTGGAGAATTTGGTATTTTCTCTTTCAATGGTAATAAGATTATTACAACTTCTGGAGGGGGAATGCTTGTCTCTGGTAATGAAGAGCGTATAGCTAAGGTACGGTTCTGGGCTACGCAAGCAAGAGATGCTGCAAGGCATTACCAGCACAGTGAGCTTGGATTTAATTATAGGATGAGTAATATTGTTGCCGGAATTGGAAGAGGCCAGCTTAAGGTTCTGGAGAAGAGAGTTCAAAAGAAGAAAGAGATATTTGATTTCTATAAAAGAGAGCTAGGAAAGCTTGATGGTATCGAGTTTATGCCGATAAACAAATGGAATGAGCCAAACTATTGGCTGAGTTGTATTATGCTACGAGGAAAAGTTAGGCCACTTGATATTATGGAGACTCTTGAGAGGGAGAATATTGAGTCAAGACCTATATGGAAGCCGATGCATATGCAACCATACTTTGAAAAATATGATTTTATAGGAACGCATATATCAGAGAAATTGTTTGAGAATGGTCTGTGTTTGCCATCTGATACAAAGATGACAAATAAAAATTTATACAAAGTTGTAGATATTATAAAAGGATTATGGAGATCTTGATGAAGAATAAAAGACAGTTAAAACAAGAAGGAGTAAATGATATCTTTTTTTTAAATAGATTGGGTATAAGAAAAATTGAATTGGCTATAAAAAGGCTAATGGATATTGTAGGTGCGCTAATCGCTTTAATTTTTTTATTACCTTTTTTGTGTATAATAGCAGTTTTAATAAAAATTGATTCAAAAGGTCCTGTTTTTTTCTTTCAGGAACGGCTAGGAAAAAACCTGAAGGTGTTTAAGATTATTAAATTTAGAACGATGGTTACTGGTGCGGAAAATATAGGAGATGGTTTGTTTGTATACGGTGATGGCGATTCTCGTATAACGAAGATTGGGAGATTTTTAAGAAAAACGAGCTTGGATGAACTGCCACAGTTGCTGAATGTCCTTATTGGGGACATGAGTATTGTAGGTCCTCGGCCTCCTGTTACATATTTTCCATATAAAGCGAGTGAATATGATTCATTTAAAAAACGAAGATTTAAGATGCGTCCGGGAATAACTGGGAAGGCGCAGGTAATGGCAAGGACAACAGCTTCATGGGATAAAAGAATAGAGTATGATGTTGAATATGTTGAAAATTATAATCTTATAGCAGACATAAGAATATTATTTAATACATTTAAAGTTGTTGTTAGAAAGAAAAATATATATCCTGTAACTCCTGGTCAGATTGATAATTCTAAGGAAATGAACATGTAATGGGGGAAAACAATGCATTTTTCAAAGGAAATAAATGAATCATTAACATTGAAGTTTGCTCAAACAGCAAGAGAAATGAGAGCACAAGGCAAAGATATCATATCACTTGGACTTGGAGAACCTGATTTTGAAACGCCTGAATATATTAAGAGCGCAACAGTTGAAGCAATGAATAGTGGATATACACATTATTCTGAATCACAAGGACTTCCGGAATTGAGGAATTTGATTGCGGAAAGAGCCAGAAAAGAGTATGGTGTGGCTTATACATTCAATGATATAATTGTTCTTCCAGGGATTAAGGCAGCTGTTTATATGGCATTAGCTGCTATACTTGAGCCTTTTGACCAGGTGATAAATATAACACCATATTATGTGAGCTACCCGTCAATGGTAAAATTGGCTGAGCCAACTTCAGAAATAGTTAATGTGTCTTTAAACAAAAACTTTAGATTAGATTTGGATACTCTGAAAAAGGCAATCAATAAAGATACAAAATGTATTCTGATTAATACACCTCACAATCCAACAGGAACTGTATTATCAAAGAATGAGGTAGAAGCTATCATAAAAGCATGTTTGGAGAATGATGTTTATATTATATCAGATGAAGTATATGAAAAGTTGGTATATGACGGCATAGAACATATAAGCTTTGCCCGGTATCCAGAAATAAAAGAAAAGTTAATTCTTACAAATGGTTATAGTAAATCTTATGCTATGACAGGCTGGAGGCTTGGATATGCAATAGGGCCAAGTAAAATCATATCTCGTATGAATAAGCTGCAACAACATATCAACACGAATACCTGTACCTTTATACAAAAAGGTGCTTGTTCGATATATAAAAATGAACCTGAACATATTGCCTCATATGTTAAAGAACTATATAGGCGCATATCCTTTTTTCATAAAGAATTAAATAAAGGTAAATTGATTAAAGGAATCATGCCTGAAGCAGGCTTTTTCTACTTTGCAGATATTTCATTAACAGGTATGGACTCAAATAGCTTCTGTGCAAAGCTTTTACAAGAAACCGGAATTGCAGCTACTCCGGGAATGGCTTTCGGTTATGCCTGGGATGAGTACGTTAGGTTCTCACTGGCAGTACCGATGGAAGTTCTAGAAAGATCCGTTAAGCTAATTGCTGATTTTGAAAAGAATTTTCAACCTTAAAACTATGAGCTTGAATACAAAAGTAAAGGGGCAGAAGTAATGAAAGATGATTGTGTTATTATAAATATGTCAAGAGCGGAAATATTCGATGAAGATGCTGTTTATAATGCTTTAACTCAAGGCAAGGCGAGCAGTTCTGCAAGTGACGTGTAGTGGAAGACTCCCATGAGGGAGGAGTCGGAGAGCTATGTGTCTACTCATAATAAGTTTGAAGAACTTGATAATGTTATATTCTCTCCTCATAGAACCGGATTTGTTAAAGATAGTTTACCTCATTTAGATGATTCAATAATTGATATTTCAAATTTAGTTGAAGGAAAACCATTAATAAATATTGTTAATTTGTCTGAGAGATATTATTAATAGAATCATAAATAAGAGAGGAGGTCAATGATGTTAAAAGGGAATAGAGTATATCTCAGGCTTTTAGAAAAAAAGGATTTAGAAGCTAGAGTTCAATGGATAAACGATGAAGAAAATATCAAAACTTTGCTATTTGATTGGCCTACATCATTATCGAAGACTGAAAAGTGGTTTTCTAATGTTATTATGGATAATTCTAAGATAAATTTTAGTATTGTAGATAATCATAATGATATTTTGGTAGGCATGACTGGGCTATTAAACGTGGATAGAATAAATGGACATGCCCAATTCTATATTACTATAGGGAATAAAGAATACAGGGGCAAAAGACTATCCGATGAAGTAATTCCATTAGTTTTGCAATATGGATTTGTTGAATTAGGATTAAAAAAAATTTATCTATATACATTACCTAATAATGATAAAGCCCGTCATATATATGAAAAAAACGGATTTATGGAAGACGGCATTTTGAGGCAACATGTTTATTGTAGGGGTAAGCAGCAGGATTTATACGTTCACAGTATTCTTAACAGCGAATGGAAAGGTTGTTAATGAATTGAAAAATTTCTAGGACGAATTTAGATGTAAAAGAGGATGGATGCAAATGAACATATTAATATTAAGCTGTGGTGCGAGAAATAAAATCGTTCAGTATTTTAGAAAAGGGTTAGCCGGTAAGGGTTTAGTAATAGCGACAGACTGCAGCGACCTTGCTCCTGCTCTATATGATGCAGATATGCATTTTATTGTTCCAAGGATGAATGATGAAGGTTATATGGATATCATCATAGATATTTGCAGAAAGAATAACATTAAAGGTGTTTTATCTTTAATAGATCCTGAACTCAGCTTGTTAGCTGAGAATAAGGAAAAATTTCTTGATATGGGAATAACTCCTATTATTTCGGACTATGAAACTGTTGAAATATGTTTTGATAAATATAGGTTTTACGAATTCTTGGTTCAAAACGGATTTAAGACTGCAAAAAGTTATGTAGATAAAGAAAAATTCTATCAAGATGTAGAAGATGGAGTTATTGAATATCCAGTTTTCATTAAACCAATAAAAGGTAGTGCAAGCATTAACATCAGCAAAGTAACAACCAAAGAAGAAATTGAGATTTTGTTTGGTCGATATGACAGTTTAATGATTCAAGAGTTTATGGATGGCATTGAGTACGGTGCTGATGTTTATATTGATATGATATCAGGTGAACCGATTACAATATTTACAAAAGAGAAGATAAAGATGAGAGCTGGAGAGACGGACAAGTCGATATCAATTAAAGACGAAAGGCTTTTTGAGTTGATCAAGAAATTTGTAATTAAATCAAACCTCAAAGGGATTATCGATATTGATATTTTCAAGGTTAAAGGAAGGTATTACATTTCAGAAGTAAATCCACGATTTGGTGGCGGTTATCCCCATGCGTACGAATGTGGAGTAAATGTGCCAAATATGATAATTAATAATATATCAGGAATTATTAACGAAGAAGTGCTAGATAGATATGATGAAGATGTTTATATGATGAAGTATAATGAAGTGAAAATATTAAAAGGGTAATTAAGACAGTTTTGTACAATTTTTTATTAGAGAAGATTTAGCGAACTTATATAGTATATGAGTTTTTATTTACGGTAAAAAAATAAATATTTGTTAAATTATCATAGGATGGATAGAAAATGAAGAATATATGGATGCTAAACCATTACGCAAAACCATTTGAAGGAAGGCATTACAAATTTGCTAAAAAACTGGCTGAACAGGGCTATAAAGTTAAAGTATTCTCTGCCAGCACAATTCATAACTCTAGTAAAAATCTCATTACAGATTCCAGTAAATATACTGTTAAAGAGGTTAACGGAAGTCAGTTTATTATCATAAAAGCATGTAATTACTATGGAAATGGGAAAAAAAGAATAATAAATATATTAGAGTATACGCTTGGATTAATGTTCGTGTCAAAAAATGTAGATATAGAAAAGCCAGATGTAATTTACGCTTCATCAGTTCACCCACTGACATGGATTATTGGATACATATTAGCAAAAAAATATAAAGCTAAGTTCATAGCAGAAACTAGAGATTTGTGGCCAGAGACCTTAGTTGCAATGGGGCAATTAGGCAGGAATAGCATATCAGCTAAGCTACTTTATATGTTAGAGAGATTTGTTTATAAAAGAGCAGATAAGCTCATTTTTACATTTCCTGGGGGCAAAGATTATGTAGAAAGTTTAGGACTTGATATATCAAAGGTAAGATATATAAATAACGGTATTGATATTGAGG
>JAEXXN010000136.1 GCA_023405875.1 Bacillota bacterium
GCACAGCTTTCCTGGGTGGAACAGAATCTGAAGAAGGTACTGCAGCAGGTTCCGAAGGAAAAGCTTCTGCTTGGGGTCCCTTTCTACACAAGACTCTGGAAGGAGGAGCCTGTAGCAGGGAGCAGCAGTATTGCCGTAACCTCAAAGGCCATTTCCATGGAGGAAGCAGAAAAGGCCATTGCGGAAAACAAAGCGGTAAAGACCTGGGATGCAGAAAGCGGACAGTACTATGCAACCTACAAGAAAGGCAATGCAACCTACAAGATCTGGCTGGAGGATGAAAGGTCCATAAAGCTGAAGGCGGAGCTGGTGAACAAATACAAGCTTGCAGGCATAGCATCCTGGAAATATGGGCTTGAAAAGCCTGAAATATGGAGTACAATTGCAAAAGTAGTCAAGTAACGCGGTGCCAGGTATTTAAGTTATTGAAGAATAACTTAAATACCTGGCACATATTCTTTTCAAAAGAGGACAAAATAATTACCGGGCATGCAGCATTCCTGCAATTACCATTGATACGCCGAGGGTCGTAGACCTCAGACTGTATGAGCTTGATGTACCGTCGTGTAGGCGAGCTATGTACGGTCGGGCTATTATCATAAATAACAGCCTGCCCGGGCAGCGTATGCTGCGTGCCTGTCATACTCAGCGTCAAGGAGCTCCAATGTATCTGCTATATCCTTTATATGATTCTTATTAGTCCATATTACCAGGTATTCACAGCTTTTGCCCTTTATCTCAACAGGTTCAGGATATCTTACTACCAGGGCTGACTGTCCTCTCATCTCGTGGAGCTGATCCTCAGAGGGGATTATCATGCAGCTCTCAGGATAATCTGACCCGGAATAAGTAATGTTGGGATGAGTACCGTACGGCTTCAGCTTATGATATGCTTCCATTTTACATACCTCCTCCAGGGAGCCGGCCCCAGAGACGGCCGATATCTGGAAAAAGCCGTCTATACCTTCATATCTTTCATTATCTACTTTACTCCAAAGGTAAGGATAGGCGAGGCTTACTCTGTAGGTTTCGCTTGTATATATACTGGAAATCGTAGGAATGCACAGCCTTTGTCCTATCAGGAGGGCATCGGGGTTGATGCCGGGATTTGCTTTAATTAAGGCTGAAAGGTGTATTTTGAAGCTTCTTGCAATAGAATAGAAATCATCACCCTTTTGGATGGTATAGGCTCTGGCTCCTGTAGGACAGTTTGCGTCGGCTGTTGTCAGGGGAATAAATATTGATTGTCCCGGTACTATGTTGGCAGGGTCAATATCCGGATTTGATTCAACCAGTGCATCCAGTGAAATATTATAGAATTTTGATATAGTATACAGGGTATCTCTGACTTTAACAGTATAATGATTGCTTTCAGCGTAATTATCTGGATATGAGTACAACATGACGGACACCTCTCTTAATTTATCTTGTATCTTCTTTGAAATTTGGGTAATATTCGGATAGGTTTTTTGCAAGTGTGCAAAAACCCTCATTAAAATCTTGTTATAATATATTCCGGCTGCTGTAAGAATATATCTCAGGTACGTGCCGACAGCACAAATTGGGTTTTGTTTCATCGAAGCTATTGTAAAAAGAGTACCTTAAATGGTAAAATATTGATAGATATGTTAATCTTGTCATATTTTTTTGATGGGAGCAGCGATATGAAGGAACGGGAAATTAATAACGGAGAAAACAACTCTATACCGATTTTCGCAGGCATAATAGATGAAAGGTTCATATTCAGGACAATAATGGAGAATTCCCATGACACCTTTTATTTTAAGGACAGGGACTCCAGGTTTCTCTTTATAAGCAAGACTGTTGCTTTGAGGCTTGGAATAAGTGATCCGGGCTCGGTAATAGGGAAGACGGATTTTGACCTGTTCACAGATTCACACGCCAAAGAAGCATATCGCGATGAACAGCAGATAATCAGCACCGGCGAGCCTATACTGGGCAAGGTTGAGATGGAAACCTGGAGGGATGGTTCCATAACCTGGGTATCAAGCTCAAAATACCCGCTTTTTGACAGCCATAACAATATTATCGGGACCTGGGGAGTATCCAGGGATATCACTGAACTGAAAAGGACAGAAGAGGAACTGGAGCGTGTGAATCAGGAGCTGAGGGACCTGAACCAGACATTGGAGATACTTTCTACTACCGATTCACTTTCAGGCCTATACAATCATAGAAGCTTTTATGAGATTGTGCAGAAGGAATTTGCAAGAAAAAGCCGTTTTGATGTGATGGACTCTGTAATTGTATTAATGGATATCGATAATTTTAAAGGCCTTAACGATTCCTTAGGACATCTTACAGGGGATTTTGCAATAAGACATGTCGCCAACCTTTTGAAGGGGAATATAAGAAAGGTGGATTATGCCTTCAGATATGGCGGTGATGAATTTATCGTGTTTTTTATAGACACCGGAAAGGAAGGGGCCCAAAAGGCGGCGGATAAGCTTCTGGAGATAGTAGCTTCAACTCCGTTTCCGGCAGGGGATACAGAGGTGCAGCTTACCGTCAGCGGAGGTGCTGCTGCTTTAAGTGAGGCAAAGGATGCCAATGAGCTGTTGAATATTGCCGACAAGCGGCTGTACTCATCAAAAAAGGCCGGAAGAAATAGAATAACCTACTGCTGATGAAAAATAAAGGCACTTCAAATGAAGTGCTTTTACTTTTCTGTATTGGCATTGTTCTGTTAAAAGAAGCGTCTTGCTGTCATGTAGGACTTGGCATAAAAGCCTGATTTCAGATTTGAAATGACAACTTTCATTGCAGCACTCCCGGAGGAGGAATGAATGAAGCTTCCATCACCGACATAGATCCCTACATGATTTACTTTGTTCAGTCCGCCGTTGGTATCAAAGAATACCAGATCCCCGGCCCTCAAATCTGCTTTGGCTACGGCAGTACCCTGCTTTGCCTGGCTTGAAGCGGTGCGTTCGATTTTTATGTCGAAATGATTATAGACATACTTTACAAAGCCTGAACAATCAAAGCCTTTTGGAGTATTTCCACCCCATACATACTTTACACCGAGAAGCTCCTTGGCATAGGTTACTATTTCTGTGGAAAGCCCGGAAGCTGCTGCCGATTGTGCTCTTGAAGCAGCGCTGCGCGAAGCAGCCGAAGCTGTTGAGCCTGCTACTGCGACATAGTCGCTATGTACCCATCCTTTGGTACCTGCCGGAGTTTGTACCTTATACCAGTCCTTGGAGGTTTCAAGGATGGTTAATTTGTATCCGTGCTCCAGGGTAACTATAACCTCATTGGCTGTACCGGGACCGCTGCGCAGATTCAAGCTGGTCGCAGAAACTGTGCCTGTTTTTATCTCATCGGCATATACAGAGGTTGTACATAAACCGAGCAATAAAATAAATGCAGCGGTAAACAATAGTGTTTTGAATCTTAACATGAGAGTCTCCCTTTTGTAGTCTGCGAGGTATTGAATGCACCAAGGAATTTGTCTTGGGCTTAGTGCGGATTCAATAACAACAAAATAACCGTTTTTTGCAAAACGCTTTGCTGCCGGGTTAGGTAAAAGAGTACACCCTGCCGTAGATAACGGCTTCACCCCAAATAATATTTTCCCCCGCTCCCCCTTTTTAGGTGGATTAGACTTTTTATTGTATTTTACCATAAAAACTGTTTTGAGAAAAATGTAAAAAATGGAAGCTGCTTCAAAGTCTGGATTTATCAGGTTTGAAGCAGCTTCTCATATCTTCTTAATGCACCTTTGCATAGCTTGCTCTGTTTATATGGCTTCCGATGTATTTCCACAATACAAAAATTGCGGCTGTCTGGATCGGGAGCATTATGGCACTTTTGTAAAGTCTGGGTATAAGGAGCACAAAAGCAGCCTTTCCTGTGATCATGGACAACCAGAGTGTGTTAAGCCCCAGATCCACAAACAAAGTAATAACGAGAACACTTAAAGCGACGTTTATTACTGTAACCTGTCTCTTGTGCAGGAACAATCCATATATTACCCCCCCAAGAAAAGCACTGAGCGTAAATCCCGGGAAATATGCACCGGCGGGAAAGATCAGCATTCCAATGACATCGGAAATGGCACCGGTCAGTCCGCCGACAACAGGGCCGAATAGGATTGCCGAAAAAGCAATGGGTATAAACCCGAAACCTATTCTTATTATTGGTGTCTGAAAGGACAGAAAACGGGTAAAAATGATCTCCATAGCTACAAGCAGCCCGACAAAAGCAATTGTTCTGGTCCTGTTCATACAATCACCTCCTCTCTTTAAACGGCAAATATACCACTTAAAGAGATTCGGCTCTTAAGTGGCAGCGGAATGCAGCAATCATACCGCAAGCCCGAAGGGCTTTTCGTCTGGTGTCAACTTCCCGTACAACCAGCACTTCACGCATGAAAGCCTACTCTACCATTATTAAATTTATTGTTTAATCAGATTGTACATTAAATAGCAGCTAAAAACAAGAGAATATTATTTTGTGAAGCTGCATGCCAGTGCTTATTAACGCAACAAATCTCTTGTCTTTAAAAGTGCTGATAAGCACTACCTTGATTCGGTGCCTCCCATGGGCAAGAAGGTATATACGTTATGAGGCACTAGTCCTCAAGGATTTCAACGGCGCCGGACTGTTCCATTATAGACCTTACTATAGTGCTTTCATGCTTTGGGGTTTTTACTGCCGCTATTATACCGCTCTTGTCTTCAAGTCCATTGATACCCTTCGTAAAGGTTTCTATTTCTCCTTGACCGTTTCTCTCGGTCTTGGTAAAGGAAAGCTCCCGGGCAGCTTCCTCAACAGTGTTGAAGGCCTGGGTATCTGCAAGGTCGCTGATTATCATATCCTTTCTGTCAAAGCCCGCATTTTTCATAGAATCCACAAAGGCACCAACCTGTCTTTGATCCGGAAATCTTGCAATTAAACGCAATAATATCACCTCCAATATTAATATTGCCCAATAACAGAGTTATATATTTCGCAAAAACATTAAATAAATCGGTTGTGCGGTTGATTAAATATGCTGTGATTTTTTATTGAAAAAAATTTTTACAATACTATAAAAAACCTCGCAATTTATCAATAAATGATATAATTATCTGTAATAGATAATCCGTATTATAAATTACAAACTAAAGACAATGCTGAAGGGGAAGATAAGAATGTCCTATTGGGTTGAATTAATACGCAAGGCTGAGCAAAGCACAAGCACCTGGACGGGAGGAACGACAACGCAGCTGGCAATTTACCCGAAAACCGCAGATTACAAAATGCGTGATTTCAAGTGGAGGTTAAGCTCCGCAGAGGTTGAGCTTCAAGAATCGACCTTTACAAGCCTGCCTGGGATATACAGGCATATAATGATAATTGAAGGTGAAATGAAACTTATACATGAAGGGCACCATACTGTTTCGCTGAAGCCTTTTATGAAGGACAGCTTCAGCGGAGGCTGGTCAACCAGAAGCATCGGATGTGCACGGGATTTCAACCTGATGCTGAACCAGGGCTGCAAAGGGGAGCTGGAAGCGATAGCTGTCAATAAGGCTATATATATTGATACTGCGGCCGTAATCCCGGATAAAGCGTGCAAAAACGTCACACAGGGATTATACTGTGCTGCCGGCAGCGCAGTATTGCTTGTAAACGAAACGGAGGAGTATGCTTTATATGAGGGTGACCTTGCTTTGGTAAATTACACAACAGAGGAAGGGCATACCGGTATCAGGCTGGAAAGCACAGCCGACAGAGAAACTGTGGTTATCAGGTCCGGAATTTCTTATTAATAGAATAGTTCAAGACCAAAAGCTTTGAGTATATTTTAGCTGTAAAGAAAAATACTAAAGCCGGAGGTGATTTTATGAACAATCTTACACAGAAAGAGCAAGCACTGCTTGAAGATCAGAAGACCCACGAGAAGACATGCATAGAGAAGTATAACGAATATGCAAACAAGGCTGAGGATCCGCAGCTGCAGCAGCTTTTCAGGACCCTTGGGCAGAGTGAACAGCAGCATCTGAATACATTAAACCAGATATCCAGCGGGCAGGTGCCGAGCATGAATCAGAATCAACAGCAGCAGGGGCAGCAGGGAGCTCAAAGCCAGGGTACACAGGGTCAGAGCCAGATGAAGAGGGGAAGCGGAAGCAAGAAAGACGGATATCTATGCACCGATATACTTATGACGGAAAAATATGTTTCGGGAGCGTATGACACCGCTATATTTGAATTCAGAGATCCAAACATACGCCAGGTCTTGAACCATATACAGAAGGAAGAACAGCAGCATGGAGAAAGCGTTTATAAATATATGGAAAGTATGGGCCTGTATAATCCCAAGTAATATAAGGCTTATCATAAAACTGACCCTTCCTGTAAATAGGGAGAGGTCAGTTTTCTTCTGCGCTTTTTCTTTTATCCTTTCTGAGCTTTGACAATAGGAACAAAACTATCGGGAAGCCATAACCGAGAAATAGATTTATAGGTATAAACAGTTCGTTGGAGAAATCCTCAAGCTCAAATTTGCTTGAACAGACACCCAGGGAGAGAAAATATACAAGTATCGCAAGAGTATTTATCAGCGGCCTTGTGTCAGAAAGCTTAAATATTGACTTTATCAGATTGAGGATCACGACAAACATGGTTGTAATCAGTGTAAAGTCTGCGAAGATCCATATTGCTATTATTACTGCTTCAATATTTTCTATTGTATCCATGAGGGATACCTGCTTGACGGTTATCAAAACCGGCATGGGAGCTCTTTTGGCAACAGTATAGCTGAGCACTCCTATCGTAATGAAGTTTACCAGCATTACACTGGATATATTTATATATGTGGCAACATATCCGAAGAATTTAAAGCTTTTCATGTTTACTACCTTATCACTTAAAAAAAACATGAGGAAAAGATAAGAAAATATTGCTGTTGGTGCCAAGCTTCCTTCTAAAATCGGTACTATATCGTTGAAGTACACAGGCAGCACATTATCCAGTCTGACCTTGGGCAGCAGGAAGGCCGCCAGCATGACCAGCATCGCGCCTATGAAGGGAAGAAGTATTTCGCTCATCCTGGCAATCACTGTAAAGCCTGAGCGCAGCATATAGGCTATTGGTATCAGTGTTAACAGTATGAGAACATTATTGTTGACGGTAGTATATATCGAGTTGGTAAGCCGCTCTGCATAATATCGGGTATATATGGCCACCAGCAATACTGTCCACATCAGATACAGCAACTGAACAAGCTTTCCCATGAACTTTCCCATTAATAAGTCGATTATTTCAGACATGCTTTGCCCTTTATACTTTGTAAGAAGGCTGTTTATAATAAATAAAAGCATAAGAAGAGGAATTGTGCTCACCAGGGGAGCAACCCAGCCGGCCTGTTCAGCCTTTGCTGCGGCATACTTGGGGAAGAACCTGGTGGCAGGAGAGGATACTATTATTGTAAATACAAAAAGAAGCTGCTTGACCGATATCTTGTCCTTGCTGACTCTCATAAAAGCTCTCCTTATCTTATTATGACCAATTTATATATGGCATGTATCAAACTGGCACTGTATTTATGGGTGTTGTAGTAATACCCGTATGCCAGTGTTATAGCTCCCAACAGAAGGAGGATCACTGCTTCCTTGCCCTGTTTTTTCTTTATTATCGGTATCAATTCAATTATTATAATAATACAAGTAAGTATTAGCATGCTCATTCTCCTAAAATCCTTTCAGTGCTTCCTGAAGGCTCATCGATCAGGTAGGTTCCTTTAATATTGGATTCTATATTGATGTCGAATTTAATATTTGGGAACAGATCCTTCCAATTTTCTCTGAAATAATCCTTCATCATCGGATATTCAATGATAAACTTGGATATTATACTGAAATGGTCCGAGTTTCTATCCTGTGCCATTTTTAATGCATGCTCAACCTCATCCTTGATAGCTTTATTCTGCTCTTCTATCAGTATTCTGATATGTTCCATGTCAAGGTCACTTTTAGTTCCCATAATTTCAACTATATTTGTCGTGAAGGAAATGTCGACGGAACAATGCAGCTCATTTCCCTCTATCCTGGGCTTAATTTTCACCATAGTATCAGTTATTTCCATAGAGGTTTCTTCACCGAATTTATTTTTGATCAGAATCACACCGGATTCAACCCGGTCCATCATCCAGTTGATTCCCCGGGCTTCCTGCATTGAGGTAAAATATGACAGCTTATCCTCGCGGAAAAGCGCATAGCCCTTCAATGATATATCGTAGTCATTCTGCTTCCCTTCACTGGTTAATGCTTCAGTTAACTCAATAAAAGGGATAAAAGTATCAAGGTTGGAATCGTCGAATATCTGCAAGGCCTCATTCAGTGTGATCATGCCGGATAAGGAGGTTAAGACCACGTTTTCCTCAATACTTGCGATCCTGTCTCCCACAAACATTTTTGCGGTATTTGTCTTTTTAACCAGTGAGTTTGCGGTATCCCCCTTAACGATATATAGCTTTGCATTATAACGGAACTCATTATGCCTGCTGGTAAAGTCCAGATACGGCTTTATACCTTTTTTGGCAATATCCTCTCCGAAAAGGATATATTCAGTATGACCGTAATGGGGGCGCCTGTCAGAGTATGTAAGCAGATTTCTGGCAGCATCGAATACAGTATCCCCTTCAGCTTCAATACTTTCACCCATTTGCTTCGGCTCCTGCCCGGGGCCGCCTGTAGATACGCTCTTTGTCGTGAGTGTCAGCCCGACCTTTCCTTTTTGTGTCTCATCTATGGATATTATTCTGGTTATAAAAAGCCTGTCAATTTCGCTCCTTCCCTGGGCAATCTGGGCACAGCCGGAAAGGATGGAAGTAAAGACTAATAATACTGATAAAACTAAATACTTCTGCATATCGTATTATCACTCCATTCTGTTCTGATTCTTGGTATTCAGGCTGGAGGGACGCTTTTTCATTGTACTGGCAGGTAATCTGAAGATAGTGTCCTGCAGCTGCTCATCCTCATTGGCTACAAAGGGATCCAGGTAAGGAACCCCGAAGCTCTCCAGCCGGCACCAATGATACAGCAGGAATATCAAACCGAAGGTAAGTCCGAACATCCCTATAATGCTGCTGAATACAACAAACATGAACCTCCAGATCCTTATTGAATTACTGAAATCCTGGTTTGGCAGGGTGAAGGAGGCAATAGCGGTAATTGCAACTATTATTACTGTAGCCGGGGACAGGATCTTTGCCTCAACAGCGGCCTGCCCGACCACCAGTGCGCCGACTATGGATACTGTCTGGCCTATGGTCTTAGGGAGCCTCAGACCTGCTTCAACCAGCAGCTCAAAAGCAATCAGCAGGATAATGACCTCCACAAACATTGGAAAAGGCACGCCTTCCTTGGATGCCACTATTGAGAAGGTCAGCTCTGCAGGAAGCATTTCAGGGTGGAAGGTGGTGATGCAAATATAAAAGCCCGGAAGCACCAGTGTTATGAACAGGGAAATAAATCTCAGCACCCTTAGTGCCGACCCGATTATAAATTGGACGGAATAATCGTCAGGAGTCTGAAATAGTTGGATCAGAGTGCACGGCACTATAAATGTCAAGGGCATTCCGTCAATTATTATTCCGACGCGCCCATCTACAAGGCTTGAACAGAATTTGTCAGGCCTTTCGGTATTCAATATCTGCGGGAAGGTGGAGTATTTGTCATCCACTATGAATTCTTCCACTATACCGGGAGTGAGGACCTTGTCGACATCAATGGCTTTGATCCTTTTTCGCACTTCATTCACCAGCTTGTCAGCCGCTATATTTTTGATATAGAGTATTGCAATCCTGGTCCTGGTCTGCTTCCCTACATGGATCTCTTCAATTTGCAGATAAGGGGAGGTTACCTTCAAACGGCATAAGGAGGTATTTGTCCGCAGGTTTTCTATGAAAGAATCCTTTGAGCCCTTTATGACATTCTCTCCTGTAGGCTCGGCTATTGCCCGGGCCAGGATATTTCTGGCCTCAAAGGTAAAAGCGGTTTTTTCCGAGTTGAATATTAAGGCTGCATTTCCTGCAAGCATATCGTCCACAAGATCCTTCATATTTGTTCTTA
>JAEXXN010000241.1 GCA_023405875.1 Bacillota bacterium
TAATAATGGAACCGTCCCTGCATTGCCACTACTTTTTTGCCTTCAAGCCAACCCAGTATGAGCTTTCCGGCATGCCCGAAAACAGTGGATACGGGAAATTCAGGGATATCTGAGTACTCAATGACAGCCACCCTGTCTATATGGTCTCCGAGAGACCCGAGACCGGTTCCCAGAATGATCCCTATTTCCGGTTCAAAGGCGGATTTTGCTTTTATATACTCTACCGCCTTTTCGATCCTTTCTCTTAAATCCATAAACACTACCCCCAACTTTTTATATACTCTCAACAACGCTCTTTATGAGCCTTGTAAAGCTTTCCTTCACCCTGTCGGCTGTCTCCATGACTTCTTTGTGGTTCAACGGCTGGTCAAGCACTCCTGCTGCCATATTTGTTATGCAGGATATTCCCACCGACAATATTCCGCAATGGTTTGCAGCAACCACCTCCGGTACTGTAGACATACCTACGGCATCAGCGCCTATTATCCTGAAGGCCCTGATTTCTGCAGGCGTCTCATAGCTTGGGCCCGTAAGGAAGATATATGTCCCTTCCTGCAGCTTTATGCCGTTGTCCTCCGCACATTTGCGTACAACCTCTGTCAGCTCCCTGGAGTAAGCTTCGGACATATCGGGGAATCTGGGCCCGAAGGCTTCTATGTTCGGCCCTATAAGGGGATTATTGTTGGTATAATTGATATGATCCTTAATAAGCATAAGGTCTCCGGGCTTGAAGCTTGTGTTTACTCCACCCGCAGCATTGGTAACTATCAGCTTTTTTATGCCCAGGGCTTTAAAGACCCAGACAGGGAAAACCACGTCTTCCATCCTGTAGCCTTCATAAAAGTGAAAACGTCCCTGCATGAAAACGACTTTTTTGCCCCTTATGGTGCCGAATACCAGCCTGCCTTTATGACCCTGGACCGTTGACACCGGAAAGTTGGGTATATCCTTGTAATCTATTATTATCTTGCCCTCTGCTTCCTCCGCCATATCCCCAAGGCCGGAGCCGAGTATAAGCGCTATATCGGGAGTAAAGCCCGCCTTTGCAATAATATAATCCTTTGCCTCATTTATCCTGGTGAGCAGATCCTTATTCATCAGTGTTATTCCCCCTTGTATATTTCTTCTTTGAAGGATTTACCTTCAATACTGACCGGCAGGTCCAAAAGATCAAGTATAGTTGCGCCTATATCACAGAAGCCCATTCTTGTTCCTATATTTATCCCGGCTTTTATCTGCTCTCCGTACACCAGCACAGGTATGTATTCCCTGGAATGGTCGGTACTTGAGGTAGTCGGGTCGCAGCCATGGTCGGCAGTAATAATAAGCACATCCTCTGCCTGCATTGCCGCAATTATTTCAGGAAGCCTTGAATCAAATTCCATAAGGGCCTGTGCATAGCCGCTTACGTCATTCCTGTGACCGTAAAGCATATCAAAATCAACCAGATTGGCAAATATCAGTCCGTTTTTGCCGGTGGCCATGTATTCCAGGGTGCTGTCAACACCCTCCATGTTATTTTTTGTATGTACTGCCTCTGTTATTCCTTCTCCTGCGAATATATCCTCTATTTTTCCGACTGCCATGACGTTAAGTCCATTCTCCTTCACAACATCCAGCATTGTCTTCTTTATAGGCTTCAAGGAGAAGTCCCTTCTGTTGGAGGTACGTTTGTAGCTGCCGCTTGTTCCGATAAAAGGCCTGGCTATGACCCTGCCCACTGCATACTTGCCTGTAAGCAGCTTTCTTGCGGCTTCGCATATTTCATACAGCCTTGGAAGAGGAATGACTTCCTCATGGGCAGCTATCTGAAACACGCTGTCTGCTGAGGTGTATATTATCGGACTGCCTGTTTCCACATGCTTGTCGCCCAGCCTCGCAATTATTTCAGTTCCGGATGCAACTTCGTTACCAAGAGTTTTTACACCTGCGGCCTGTTCAAATGCAGCTACCAGCTCCTGGGGAAAGCCTTGGGGAAAGGTCGGAAATGCTTGTTCCAGAGTTATTCCTGCAATTTCCCAATGGCCTGTTGTTGTGTCTTTACCCGGCGACAGCTCTCCGGCTTTTCCATAGCAGCCGGTTGCTGCCTCAACCTTTCTCAAGCCTGCTGCCCCGTCAATGTTGCCCAATCCCAGAGCTTCAAGGTTTTCCAGTCTGAAATCCTTCACCCTTGCGGCAATATTGCCGAGGGTATTGCTGCCTTCATCTCCATACAGTCCTGCATCAGGAAGCTCTCCTATCCCGACGCTGTCCATTACAACAAGTATCGCTCTCTTTATCATATATTCCTCCTGAAATTTAATACGTTGTTCCAGTTGATTACCGTTGCGGGAGCCACAAGGCAAACCTGCATCAACCGGAACAACAGACCAATTAATTTTATTTGATATTATTCAAAGCTTTGCATTTAAATACAAGCTTTGGCTGCAAAATTGAAAAAGGGCCAATCAAGCCCTTGGATGTGTTTTGGTGTATACATCTTTTATCTTGTTCTTGTTGACCTTGCTATATACCTGAGTAGTCGAAATATCCGAATGTCCAAGCATTTCCTGTATAGCTTGAAGGTCAGCACCGTTTTCTATCAGGTGCACTGCAAAGGAATGTCTCAGCGTATGGGGTGTGATCGTCTTGTTTATGTTAGCCTTTGCCGTGTAATATTTGACTATTTTCCAGAAGCCCTGCCGGGTCATCTTCTGCCCGTGAAAGTTGACAAACAGAAGAGTGTTTTCCTCATTGGCACAGAGCCTCTTCCTGAAGCTGTCCAGATA
>JAEXXN010000264.1 GCA_023405875.1 Bacillota bacterium
CCATTATAGTTTATGGGAAAACGGATATAATGGATATAAATATTGGATTGAATATGTTCTCAATTGATAGAGTAAGGAGAGGTGAACAGAATGAAGCATTTATTTATTTGCTATCCCAAATGCACTACCTGTCAAAGAGCAAAGAAGTGGCTTGATGACAATTGTTTTGAATATGAGGTGCGCGATATTAAAGAGCAGAAGCCAGGGTTGGAGGAGCTGAGGGAATGGCATAGAAAAAGCGGTCTGCCTTTGAAGAATTATTTCAATACCAGCGGACAGCTTTACAGGTCTATGGAGTTGTCCCGGAAGCTTCAGGCTATGACTGAGGAAGAACAGCTGCGGCTGCTTGCCAGCGACGGCATGCTGGTCAAACGGCCTATCCTGGTCAGGAATGATACCGTTCTGGTGGGCTTTAAGGAAGAAGAATGGGAAAAATTGAAAGGATAAGCCTTTGATTTTCCAACCGATTTGGGATGTAAAACCGGTGAAACCCCAGTATTTACAATACCCATTGGACAATCTTCAACCGGCTTTCGAAAAATCTTGAAACGGTTGGAAAAAAATCTAAGAAAATGAGAGACAGCAATGCTTTAAGCTGCTTATAGGGTTTTAAAGAATGGCTATTTTTCAGGAGCAGAACCTATACATAAGATGTATTTAAATGTTACAAACCCCGAGCCGGCTACAGGCGGATATAAGCAGAACCTATACATAAGATGTATTTAAATAACGGAACACCAAGCTCAAATTTATCGGCTATTACAGCAGAACCTATACATAAGATGTATTTAAATAAAAACAGAATTTATGCATTGATAAGAGCATTCATGCAGAACCTATACATAAGATGTATTTAAATGAAAGTTCTATATAATCGCCGTACTGGGCGATTGTGCAGAACCTATACATAAGATGTATTTAAATCCAGAAAAGCGTTCCTGAAGCGCATTAAGTAATTCGCAGAACCTATACATAAGATGTATTTAAATTCTTATCCGCCAACCGCAATACTTAACCTTCCAATGCAGAACCTATATGAAGTGGGTAGAAAGCCTTGGGATGACTCCAAAAACGCAGAACCTATACATAAGATGTATTTAAATTACTCCCTTGTCTGGTATCCATTACGCTCCATGATTGCAGAACCTATACATAAGATGTATTTAAATTTTATTCCCAGCGCATAACCGGTTATGCATTTACTGGCAGAACCTATACATAAGATGTATTTAAATAATCTAATCAGGTAGGGCAGTATTGGTTTACGATAGCAGAACCTATACATAAGATGTATTTAAATTTTTTAATGTAAGTGATATGGCTTGAGCTGGGCTCCGCAGAACCTATACATAAGATGTATTTAAATGGCTTATAGAGAAAAGGGAACAGACAGAGTTTGAGCAGAACCTATACATAAGATGTATTTAAATCCTATAATAGCGTCGGTGTCATTATCCCATATCCTGGTAGAACCTATACATAAGATGTATTTAAATGTGCAAATCCCTGACGGGACGTATTATTTGCATATGGTAGAACCTATACATAGGATGTATTTTAATTTAACGAGTGCAGGATGCTTGGAGCAAGTAGGAATATAAAAAAATAAGCCCCACTGCAAATAGCGCTATGCTGCCTATTTCCAGTGAGGCGTTATATCGATGTCCACATTACTGCATTCCAGTGGATGATCGCTTCCCGCGGGGGAGCCCCTTGGTCAGCTAAATATTACCGAAAGCTCGGTAAAAGAACTATGTGAAAATAATTGTTTAAGCATCCTGCCGGGCGTCGAGCTCATACTTTTTCATTTTTCCCGAGGTATTTTGCAGCTCCTCTGCAAGCTTCTGCGCCTCCAGGGAAAGGGAGAGATGTTCATTGGCTATGGAGGCAGCCTGCTCTGTATTTGCCGTAGTCTGCTGGGATACTGCCGATATATTGGATATAGAGGCGGCTACCTCTTCATTTGCTTTGAATATCTCCTCTATGTCGATAGTTACTTCGTCTATCCTTTTCTTTACATCAGAGGCGTTGCTGCTGATACTCCGGAACAAAGCATCAGTGGAGTCCACCAGCTCATTTTGTTCTGTATTGGCCTGCTGAAGTCTTTCCACTGCCTGGACAGAAACATTGGTTTCCTCGTTCAGGCGGTTTATTATCTCAATTATTCTCTCTGTTGAGCTTCTGCTGTCTTCAGCAAGCTTCCTGACTTCATCAGCTACAACCGCAAACCCTTTTCCCGCTTCTCCTACCCTTGCAGCCTCAATAGCAGCATTTAACGCAAGCATATTGGTCTGATCGGATATACCGGTTATAACTTCGGTTAATTCCATTATATGCTTTGATTCCAGGCTGAGTTTTTTGGTAAGCTCATATACATTTGTGCTGCTGTCCCTGACGATCTCAGATTTTTCCTTAAGCCTGCCGACTATATCCATTCCGTTTTTAACTACCTCCATAGTATTGGAGGAAGCTTCACCCATTAATCCGGAGGTTTCTGATGCAGCTTTTATCATTGCCTGTATATTTACAGTAGCCTCAGTCTGATGCTGAATATCTTCAGCAGTAGCCTCAGCTCCCTTGGCTATCTCGGATACCACCTCCGCCACGGTTTCAGTGGATTGGGCAACTCTGAGCACTATGTCATGAAGCTGGGTTGAGTTCTTATCCATTATCAGGGCTACTGACAATATGTCCTCCAGCATTTCTTTCTGGGCGGCACTTGAGTTCTGTATCTCTTCAATAGCAGAGGCAGATTCCTGCTTGAGATTATTCCATACATTTACAACTATACTTATAGCGGGAAAATACATGAGCAGTGTTCCAAACTGCATCATAAGCATGGTAAATATTTCAGCGGTAATTGCTGTATTCTGAAATCTCAGTATATCAACTGCTATAATAGACAGCAGGTATATGCCGCTCAGAATATATGTAAATTTTTTATCAGTATAAAGGCAGTATATGAGAGTAAGGGGGAAAATGGGTATGAAAGCAATGATATGCGGACTTGTCATATTTGTATATACATATGTAATAAAATAAGCTGCCGCAATAATGTACTTTATATCCGTTCTTTCAGCATTGCGCCGATAAAGCAGCCATGCCGATATCAAGCCTAAAGCCATGAAAAAGCTCAACAGCAGAAATGCTTCAAGACTTCTTTCACCTTTGAGGTAATTTGCCAGCAAGGCTCCTGAGACAATGAGAAATATCAGCAAATGGACTTGCAGTACCGCTTTGTTTATATTTTTTAAGGAACCGTCACTCTTCTTCATTATTATCCCTCCTAACCCAGTAAATGGTTATTATCTCTGGATAACTTTAATTTCCATATTATCCATTTCTCTTTGTATTTATTCTTTGTTTGTTATTAAAAATCCTTCTGCTTAACACAAAATTAACCTGCAAATTTCTCTCAGGGGACTGCCATATTCCACAGACTCGGTAGCTTTTATCAAGCTTGAAGTAAATATCTGTATATAATCATTTATATATAGATACCCGCTGCCAGGGAGGCTGTTGGTTGCAAGGTAGCATAATTAAAGGCTCTATGTTGAATATTAAACAGCATAGAACTCTTTATATGATCAAGAAAGGTAAAAAATATGACAGGATATATCAAAAGAGGCTTAGTGCCGTTTATTGTAACAGCAATCGCGGGGAGTATATTATATTATCTTACCTTGCCCGCATTAAGCTTTAAGTCGTCCGGCTTTTGGCTTTATTCCATCATATTGCTTTTATTATTTGAGGTATTGCTGGTTTTAGCCGGCAAGCTAGGCCCCGACAGGCCAGGATATAAAGCCGGGATGCTTGGGGCTATTGCCGTAGCTTTATCGGTATTGGTTTTTATTATATCAATTTTTGCAAGCAGCAGGTTATTTAAATCACGTGCCTATGCCGATCTAATGAAGGACGATATAAGGGAAGCGGATTTTTCAACTTATAAGGCAACCTTGAGCAATGTTCCTTTACTCGATAAGGATTCGGCTGTCCAGATCAGCAACAGGGAGCTTGGCATCCTGGTTGATGTAGTTTCGCAGTTTGAGATGGGGAAAAATGAGCAGATAACCTTAAAGGGGAAATCAGTACGTGTATCCCCCTTACATTATGGAAGCTTCTTCAAATGGAACAACAATAAAAATGAAGGAACGCCGGGGTATATCAGGATCGATATGATGACACAGGAAGCAGAGCTTGTCAGATTGGAAAAGGGGATAAAGTACGGCACCAGTGAGTTTTTTGGAAGAGACCTGAAAAGGTATTTGAGAATTAAGTATCCCTTTGCTATCTTTTCTTCGTTTAATTTTGAGACAGATGAGGCCGGAGAGCCTTTTTGGATAGTCCCCGTTATAAAGCATACAATCGGCCTGTTCGGTGGAGCCGATGTGGATTATGTCCTGGCAGTCAATGCTGTAACAGGTGCTATTGACAGATATTCTGCCGGAGAGGTACCTGTGTGGGTAGATAATGTCTATAATTCAGATCTTATCATTTCGCAATATGACGACTATGGAAGCCTGCAAAACGGCTATTGGAACTCTGTTTTCGGACAAAAAGGAGTTAAGGTAACGACCGAGGGCTATAACTATATCCCCCAGGGCGACGATAATTGGATATATACCGGCGTGACTTCTGCCGGAAGGGATGAAAGCAACATTGGCTTTATCCTCTCCAATAAGAGGACAAAGGAGACCATTTATTTTCCCGTTTCAGGAGCCGAAGAGTATTCTGCCATGAGCAGTGCAGAGGGGGTAGTCCAGCATCTGGGTTATAGGGCAACCTTTCCGTTGCTGTTGAAGGTCGAAGGGCAGCCTACCTATATGATGGCATTGAAGGATGCCGGCGGCCTGGTTAAAATGTACGGTATGGTCAACGTTGAAAAATATCAGATCGTTGCAATCGGAGATACGATACAAGGCTGCCAGCAAAAGTACAGGGAACTCTTAAGGAATAACCGTATGACAGTAGAAGAAACCGAGACAGAGCGCATTTCCGGTGTGATAGAGGACATCAAAACAGCTTCCATAGACGGAACTACCTACTACTATATAAAACTGGCGTCTATTGACTCCTATTTCATGTTCAGCATAAAGGATAACCAGCTTATAGTTTTAAAAGAAACCGGCGATACCATTGCTTTAGACGCGGACACCAAAAGTACCGGAAAAATAAAAAGTGCATTACTGGCAGAATAAGCTGATATTGGAATTTCTTTTAAAAGCTATGGTATAATTAAGGCATCGGAAGTTTTAAAATACAGGGGGTTGAAGTGCTTTGGGAAAGAAAAATAATACGGGTTATCCGTACATACCGAACAGTGAACCCGGTATCAGAAGAGAAATGCTGGAGCAACTGGGGATAGAATCTATAGAAGAGCTTATTTGCGATATTCCCGAGAGCCTGAGGTTCAGAGGAAGCATGAATTTGCCCCAGGAGCCGATGCTGTCTGAAATAACATTGAAAAAGCACATTGAGGGACTGCTTAATAAAAACACCTCCTGCAGTGAGGTGATAAGCTATTTAGGCGCAGGCTGCTATCAGCATCATGTTCCGGCAATATGCGATGAGATCAACGGCAGAGCAGAGTTCCTGACGGCATACTGCGGCGACACCTATTCCGACCATGGGAAGCTTCAGGCTATTTTTGAGTTTACAAGCATGATGGGGGAATTGCTGGATCTGGATGTGGTCGGCCTGGCAACCTTCGACGGAGGACAAGCTGCCGCTTCTTCTCTGAGAATGGCCTGCAGGATAACCGGAAGAAGGCAGGTACTGCTGCCAAAAACCATGAATCCTGAGCTGCTTTCGCAGATCAAGGACTATTGCTATCCCCATTATGATATAGAAATGATAGCATATGCTCCCGGGACGGGACAAATGGATATAGACGATCTTAAAAGAAAAATTTCAGACAAAACAGCAGCGGTATTTGTTGAAAATCCTTCTTATCTTGGCTTTATGGAAGAACAGGTTGAACAGATAGCAAGCATGGCACACCAGGCAGGGGCATTGTGCGTTGCATATACCGACCCTATTTCATTAGGCCTGCTTGAAAGCCCTGCAAACCAGGGGGCCGACATAGTGTGCGGAGATATACAGCCCCTGGGCATGCATATGCTCTACGGGGGCGGATGTGCAGGCTTTATTGCCACCAGGGATGATGAGAAATTCATATTGGAATATCCTACATACCTTTACGGTATCACTACCACCAATATTGAAAGCCAGTATGGCTACGGAAGGGCGCTCAACTTCAGGACCTCCCACGGCAGCAGGGAAAAAGCAAAGGAGTATTTCGGCACGGCAGCCGGCCTGTGGGCCATAACTGCAGGGGTATACCTGGCTTTGGCGGGGCCCCAAGGCTTGAAGGACATTGGAGAAAATATCTGCTGCAAGGCTAACTATGCAATGAAGGTATTCAGCGGGATAAAAGGAATAAAGCCATATTTTAGATCGGTGCCTTTTATGGAATTTGTACTTAATTTCGATGAAACCGGAAAAACAGTCGGTGAAATTAATGCTGAACTGCTTAAGAAAGGCATATTCGGCGGAAAGGACCTGTCTGAAAGCTTTCCGGAATTGGGGAATAGTGCGTTATATTGTGTAACAGAACTGATGACCAGGGAAGATATCCAAAAAACCGCAGCCATACTGAAAGAAATATTGGAATAAAGGGCGTTCCGTATAGCGGAAGAACCATAGGGGAGGGAAAAGCGATATGAGAAATAGTGAAAAGAAAATGCCTTTAAGAAGGTTTCACCAGGCTTGCTGGGATGAGCCGATAATTTTTGAGCTGAGCAGTAAAGGGCAGAGGGGGATCTGTGCCCCGGAAATAGAAGCTGAGATACTGGAGCAAGCCGGTACTGCCGAGCAGTTGATACCCCAAAGGCTGTTAAGGAAGAAAGCACCTGCGCTACCTGAACTGGCCCAGCAGCATGTGCTGCGGCATTATCTCCGGCTATCGCAGGAAACCATAGGAGCTGACCTGGATATCGATATAGGGCTTGGAACCTGTACCATGAAATATAATCCCAAGATCCATGAGACCTTTGTGCGTTCTCACAAAATGTCCGAGCTGCATCCCTACCAGGATGAAGGGACTGTGCAGGGGATCCTGGAGGTTATATATAAAACGGAACAGTTTCTGAAAGGAATATCGGGCATGGACAGGTTTTCCTTTCAGCCCAGCAGCGGAAGCCAGGCTGTTTATTCAAATGCCTCTGTAATGAGGGCTTACCATGAAGCCAACGGTGAAGGAGCCCAACGCAATGAGGTGATAACGACGATTTTTTCACATCCCGCCAACGCCGGAGCGCCCAGTACTGCCGGCTATAAGGTCCTGACCCTGATGCCGGACAATAACGGCTATGCAGACCTGGAAGCCTTGAAGGCACTTGTATCCGACAGGACGGCAGGACTTTTTATCACAAATCCTGAGGATACGGGGATTTTTAATTCAAAGATAAAAGAATATGTTGATATTGTGCACAGGGCCGGGGGCCTGTGCGTATATGACCAGGCCAACCTGAACGGCCTGATGGGTATCACCAGGGCAAGGGAAGCAGGCTTTGACATGTGTCATTTCAATCTGCACAAGACCTTCAGCTCACCTCACGGCAGCATGGGCCCCGGCTGCGGAGCGCAGGGAGTCACAGAAAGGCTTGCGAAATTCCTGCCGGTGCCTGCAGTTGAATATGATGGAGAAAATTACTACCTGGACTATAACAGGGAGTCCTCAATAGGAAAGCTGAGGAAGTTCCACGGTATACCTCCGGTTATTTTGCGGACCTATGCATATATCATGACGCTTGGAGAGGACGGTATAAGGCAAGTATCCGAAACAGCCATTATCAATAATAACTATATGCTGCAAAAAATGCTGCGGATACCGGGCTGCAGCGCCCCTTATGCCGAAGGCAGGAGAAGAGTCGACCAGGTAAGGTACAGTTGGCAGGCCCTCAAGGAGGATACAGGAGTCGGAACCGACGACATCTGCCGCAGGTGTGTGGATTACGGCGTACAGGATTACTTTACCAGCCACCATCCTTATATTGTTCCGGAGCCTTTTACTCCCGAGCCTTGTGAGACATACTCAAAGGCTGATATAGATGAATATGTAGCAATATTTGAACAGATAGCCCATGAGGCATATACAGCTCCCGAGCTGGTAAAATCAGCCCCTCACAACAGTACTATCTCAAAAATCAATGAAAAAGGGCTTGAGGATATAGAGGCTTTTGCAGTAACCTGGAGAGCCTTTCAACGAAAAGCAGCCCTGAAGAAAACTTCAAGGTAAGCGTCTATTGCCATAATAAATGGGATCTCACCCGGTGCAAAACTTGTCCCATGACGGTGGAGTAAATAATAAAGGCAGTTGCTCAAGCTAAAGCAACTGCCTTTTCTGATTTTAATCCATCATGTCATTCTTGAAAAATGCTCCACTGCTTTTGCAAAATTGGCAATGGTCTTATCTGCATCACCATGCTCGATACCCTCGCGGACACAGTGATTCAGGTGGCCTTCCAGAATAACCTGTCCCACCTTTTGCAAAGCACTTTTAGCGGCGTTGATCTGTATCAAAACATCTTCACAGGGGATATCCTCGTCGACCATTTTATCGATTGCCTTGATCTGCCCCATGATCTTATTCAGACGCTTGTGTAAATTATCGGAATCCATGCACTGTCGCATTACGGCACCTCCCTTGATACCCCTGCGGGTATGAGCTTAATATACCATTTTACATCTGCTTCGTCAATAAAGCAATATGCTTAAAAGGAGGGCCGGTTTGCGGGTACTGAGCTTTAGGCGGCAGAAGAGGCAGATAGGTCGGAGAACCCTTACGGATATAAACCGGCATAACAGCGGCGATATGCGGAGGAGGTAAAAAAATCCTCCTGCCTTGCCCTGTCGGCCATTGACTTATTATTGCCCGTGCGATAGTGTATAAATATGGTATGTAAAAGCAGGCTGCTGCCGGGGACCATAGGGCTTTGCCCACAAATAGGCTTTACCGGAAGGGGCTTTGGCCTTAACTGCCAATGCACTTATTTTAAAGGCAAATTTGATGGAGGGATGAAAATGGACAAGTTTGAAAATGTTTCCATAGTAAAAAAGGCAAATGTATATTTTGAAGGGAAGGTAACCAGCCGTACCGTACTGTTTTCGGATGGTACCAGGAAAACTCTGGGGATCATGCTGCCCGGTGAATATGAATTCGGTACCGAAGCCAAGGAGCTGATGGAGGTCCTGGGAGGAAAGCTGGAGG
>JAEXXN010000266.1 GCA_023405875.1 Bacillota bacterium
GCAGTGCCGCCTGTATAGTAGGCGGAGTGCTGGCAGCCAATGAACTGGGTAACGGAAGGCTCAGCAGTGCCGAAATACTGGAGCTCGCTTCTGAAATCGAAGGTCATCCGGATAATATCACTGCGGCACTTTTGGGTGGAATGACTGTATCCATTAAGGATGGGGGCCGGGTTTATTACCAGCGTATAAACCTTCCCTCCGGCTTGAAGTTCTGTGCCATAATCCCGGATTTCAAGCTGTCTACCAGGGAAGCCCGGGCAGTGCTTCCCGACAGCATCCCCTATAAGGACGGAGTATATAATGTAGGCCGTGTATCTCTCATGATCGCAGCCCTGTCAAACGGGAATTTCGATTTGCTGAGGCCCGCCTGCAAGGATAAGCTTCATGAAAATTACAGGGGCGGACTTATCAGGAACTATGACGATATAGTAAAAGAGTGCAACAGGTTGAACAGTCTGTGTGTTTTTCTCAGCGGAGCGGGCCCTACCATCATGACGGTGCTGAAGGAGGATGACAGGGAATTCTACGGGCATATGGAGGAATTCCTTAAGAAGCTGGATAACAGGTGGATATTGAAGGAACTACATTCAGATTCCGGCGGGGCTTTTATCTCAAAGTCTGCTGCCGTAAGTATATAGGAGGAGCAGCATGAGAATAATTGTACAGAAATTCGGAGGTACCTCGGTCACTACCGGGGAAAGAAGAAGCATGGTTATAGACAAGGTCCTGGATGGGTTGGAAAAAGGCTACAGTCCTGTTGTGGTGGTATCCGCAATGGGAAGGAAGGGCGATCCTTATGCCACCGACACGCTTTTGTCCCTCATAAACGGCAGGGAGGGCAGCGCAGCCAAGCGGGAAACCGACCTTCTGATGTGCTGCGGAGAGATAATTTCCGCGGTAGTCCTGGGGGAAGCCTTAGGGAGAAGAGGCTGTAAGGCAAGGGTCCTTACCGGCGGAAATGCGGGTATAATAACGGACAATAATTATGGCAGCGCCGAGGTCATACAGGTAGAAACCGAAAGGATACTGGACTTGCTGGAGCAGGGCTTCATACCGATAGTGACAGGGTTTCAGGGCATGACCTGCGAAGGAGACTTCACCACCCTCGGCAGAGGCGGCAGCGATGTAACCGGAGCTCTTCTGGGAAAAGCCCTGAAGGCAGAATTTGTGGAGATATACACGGATGTTGACGGTATTATGACAGCGGACCCCAGCATCGTTCCCAGTGCAAGGATAATAGACAGGATAAGCTACAATGAGGTCTTCCAGCTGGCAGACCAGGGGGCCAAGGTAGTTCATCCCAGGGCTGTGGAATATGCCCTGTCGGGCAATTTCCCGATGATAATAAAGAATACCTTCAGCGATGCACCCGGGACAGTTATCACCGGCGATAAGGGCTGTACAGACAGTCCGGTCACAGGCATCACAAGTATGGCAAACAAGTGTCAGGTCATCATAAATCACCCACCGGGCTGCAGCAGCCCCTGCAATGATATCTTCACGCTGCTTGCAGGAAGGAATATAAATATCGACCTTGTAAATGTATTCCCGGGCCATGAGCTTTTTACTGTAGACAGCGGAGATATTTCACAGGTGGAGGATATTTTGAGGCAGCTCAATGCAGAATATAGGATTATCAGCAATTGCAGCAAGGTATCCCTTATAGGCAATACCAACCGGGATACGCCGGAGATACTGTCAAAGCTTCTGAAAACACTGGAATGCAATCATGTGAACATACTTCAGACGGCAAATTCACGTACCGGCATATGGTGCCTTATAGAAGAGGCCGACAACAAAAAGGCTTTGAATGGATTGCATGATGCTTTTTTCTGTGCCGGCTGAAAAAAAGGAAATATTTACTCGAAATACGAATTATATATGTAAAATGCTTTTGCGAAATATATGGAAGGGAATGACGCTGAAATGAATAAAGCCAGGATAGCATTATTGGGACTTGGAAATGTAGGACAGGGTGTCTATAATATATTAAACACAAATAGAAAAGAAATCTCGATGAAATGCGGCTGTGAGATTGAAGTAGCAAAAATTCTCGTAAGAGATGCAAGTAAGCCCAGAGGTGCCGATGTACCCCGGGATATCCTGACAACAGATCCCCGGGATATTTTTGAGGATGACAGTATAGAAATAGTAGTGGAGCTTATGGGCGGCTCTGAGCCGGCAAGAGAGTATATGCTGAGAGCAATGAAATGCAAGAAGCATGTGGTGACCGCCAACAAGCTTGTTCTGGCGACCCAGGGGGAAGAGCTCTTCCGGACTGCCGACCGGGAGCAGGTGCTATTTTATTATGAAGCCAGCGTAGGCGGCGGCATACCCATAATACGCGAGATAAACGAAAGCCTTACAGCCAATAGAATTGAGAAATTCGTCGGAATAATAAACGGAACCACCAACTATATACTGAGCAAGATGGCCCTGGAGGATATGGATTTTGCCGACGCCCTGAAGGAAGCCCAGGACAAGGGCTATGCGGAAGCAGATCCCACCTCTGACGTGGAAGGCTTCGACGCAGCCTACAAGCTGGCTATACTGGCCTCCCTGTCCTTTGGTACAAAGGTAGACATTTCCGCTATTTACCGGGAGGGTATAACTCATGTGAAGGCTGCTGATATTGCTTATGCCAAAAAGCTGGGGTATGTCATAAAGCTCCTGGCCATAGGCAGGGAATCGGAGGGCGGACTGGAATTGAGGGTTCACCCGACGATGGTACCCAAGGCTCATCCGATAGCAAATGTCAACGATTCCTTTAATGCCATACTTCTCAAGGGCAATGCCGTAGGCGATCTGATGCTGTACGGAAGAGGAGCAGGAGCCTTGCCTACAGGCAGCGCGGTAATAGGAGATATAATCTCCATCCTCAGGAACAACGCCGACCTGTCGACACTCATTTCAATGAAAAACAGCGCAGTCCCGAAGAAGGTCCGGAGCATTTCGGAAAGCTCATCAGGCTACTATGTCAGGCTCAATGTGGCAGACCAGCCGGGAATACTCGGAAGTATAGCTTCAGTATTCGGGAAGCACAATGTCAGTATTTTGGGTGTTACCCAGGATGTGAAGGATAATGAGAATGTATCCATGGTGTTTATAACACATGAGGCTGCGGAAGGAAACCTCATGGCGTCCATCGAGGCTATCGGAAAGCTTGACAGGGTGAACGGACTGGAGAATGTTATCAGGATAGAGAGCTTTGATTAGATTATGGTGTGAGACACGGAACGACACGGGGGTCGTTCCCTACGAAGAAAAAAAGGAAAAAAGCTGAGGATTTTTTGCATCCTCAGCTTTTTTCCTTTTGCGGCGGGTCTGTTATTATTCCTCTGGTTATTATCTTTTCTGATATTTTTATTTTCAGTTCTCTTTCACATTTCCTGATAAACGGGATCTCCTTCTCTGTGACGATGGAGATTGCGGTACCTGCTTCCTCCATTCTTCCTGTACGCCCGACCCTGTGCAGATATCCCTTTGGGTCCTCCGGCAGGTCCAGATTGAATATATGGGTGACACCCTTTATATCAAGCCCCCTGGCCGCTATGTCCGATGCGACCAGAAGCTTTATGTCTCCTTTTCTGAAGCCCTCCAGCGCCTTTTTCCTTTCTTCCTTTGATGCACCGCCCGAAATATCAAAGGCACTGAGGTGATGATACCGGAGCTTGGCTGTCACAAGCTGAAGCTCGGCGCTTTTGTTGATGAATACTATTGCCCTTTCAGGCTTTATGGAAGCCGCAAGCTTCCTCAGCACCTCAATTTTGTCCCTTTGCTCCGCAACCATATACATATGGCTGATATTGGGGCTTATTTTCCCTTCATCCTCTATACGTATGACCTGGGGGTCCTTCATAAGCTCACCCGCAGTTTTCAAGGTCTTTTCGCTTATTGTAGCGGAGAACAGCATGAGCTGCCTATCCCTCAGCGTGGTTTTTATTACATCCCTTACAGCCGCCAGGTTATGCTCATCCAGCATCCTGTCCCCTTCATCTATTACTATGGTCCTTACTGTCTGCGCATTTATCTTCCTCTTCTTTATAAGCTCCAGCACTCTGCCTGCCGAGCCTACGATAATATTCGGCTTTTCCCTGAGCTTTTCTATTTGCCTGGTTATATTGACCTCCCCTATAATGGCTGTAGAGGTAACAGCAAGGCCGGAGCTCTCGGCAAGCAGCTTTGCCTGCTTTTCTATCTGTATTACCAGCTCATGGGTCGGCGCCAGTATTATTGCCTGCATCTCCCTTTTCCCGGCATCGATCCTTTGGAAGATAGGGAGCAGGAATGCCAGTGTCTTTCCGCTGCCTGTCGGCGACTGTCCTATTATATCCCTGTTTTCCAGGGCAGGCTGAATAGCGCTTGCCTGTATGACCGTGGGTACTGTTATCCCCTGCTTTTTCAGGCCTTCTATCAATTGGGGCTCCAGGCCCAGTTTTTCAAATGTATTATCCATATTTATCCCCTTTATCAAATTCTTCGATATTGTATATCCCTTATGCACATATATTTTCCCTTTTTTCTGCTTTTATGGCTTTTTCTTTTATTTGTTCAGGGTATGGACATATACCGTCATGTTTGTCGAAGCAGATAAGCCTGTGCATGCTGCTCACTGTAATCCCCCTGATATCAGGATAGTGCCTATTTGATAACCAGCTCTACAGGGCAGTGATCCGAGCCTTCCACCTTGGTATGAATGTCTGCGCTTACCAGCCTTTCTGCCAGCCTTTGTGAAACACAGAAGTAGTCTATACGCCATCCGGCATTGTTGGCCCTTGCATTGAAACGATAGGACCACCAGGAATATACTCCTTCCTTGTCGGGATAGAAGTACCTGTAGGTATCTATAAAGCCCGAAGCCAGAAACTCTGTGAACTTGTTTCTCTCTTCATCGGTGAAGCCGGCATTTTTCCTGTTGCTCCCGGGGTTCTTCAAGTCGATCTCCTTATGGGCTACATTCAGGTCACCGCAGACTATGACAGGCTTTGACCTGTCCAGTTCAGAGAGATAGCTCCTGAATTCGTCCTCCCACTGCATCCTGTAATCCAGTCTTGCAAGCTCCTGCTGGGAGTTGGGAGTATATACCGTAACCATATAGAAATCTTCAAATTCCAGGGTAATTACCCGTCCTTCCTTATCATGCTCTTCCTTGTTTATACCGTATGAGACGCTTACAGGAGCCGCTTTGCTGAAGATTGCAACTCCCGAATAGCCTTTCCTTTCTGCGTAATTCCAATACTGGTTATAGCCGGGGAGCTCCAGGTCTATCTGACCCGCCTGCAGCTTGCTTTCCTGTATGCAGAAAATATCGGCATCCATTTCTTTGAAATATTCTAAAAATCCCTTCTGAACACAAGCTCTGAGACCATTCACATTCCATGATATCAATTTCATAAAAAATTCCTCCAGACCATTCATTTATCTATTACAGATATTTTAACATTTCTTGGACAGTGTGACAACTTATGCCCTTCACCGACATTTCTGCAATCATAATTACCGGATTTTTGCATAATTATAATTGATGCGAATCATTCGGACGGCCACTGGGCGCCCGCAATATCTTCATTGCAAATATGCATAGTATAAGGAGAGTGAGCTTATATTGAGTTATTCATATTATACCGGTGATTCAAAAGAAGGAAGGGGTATTATCAGGGTAACGGGAACCGGTACGGTAAAGGCAATACCCGATACTGCCGTTGTAAGCCTGGGGATCGTCACTGAGAATGCCGTCCTGGAAAACGCGAGAAGAGAAAATGCGGTAAGGACAAGTACAGTAATAAATGCCCTGGCCAACCTGGGCATCGAAAAAAAGAATATAAGTACAGGGGCTTTCTCCATTGACCCTATCTATGATTATATCGATGGGAAGCAGGTACTGAGAGGTTACCGCGTTGTCAACATCCTCACCGTTACAGTAGAGGATATAGCAAGAGCCGGTGAGGTTATAGACAGAGCCACCTTTGCAGGGGTCAACCGCGTTGACAATATAGGCTTTACTTTATCGGACTCTACAGATTATTATGACAGGGCTCTGGCTCTGGCCGTGGAAAATGCGCTTCACAAGGGCTCAGAAATCGCGAAAGTCTTGGATGTGGAAATGGATAGGACCCCATATAAGATAGTCGAAAAAACCGACGGTCCTTCTTTGTATGCAGCTTCTGCGGCAAAGCTGGCTTCACCGGCCACACCTGTGCTGCCGGGACAAATTGAAATAACCTCCGTAATTACAGCTATAATCGGGTTTAAATAATTATCATCAATTAAAGCATTTTTTCCTGCAAATTAAAGATACTAATGTTATGATTTCAATTAAAACTATGGAGGTATAAAGAATGTCGGGAAAAAATGCGAAACAGCAGGTGCAGAAGGTTTTCAGCCAGTTAAGCGATGCAAGGACTTCATTGAATGAGGCGCTTAGTTCGGTTGAAAAGCCTGAAAATAAGCAGCAGATACAGAATACGCTGAATGCGGTGGAAAATGCGATCAATACGACAACCACTGCGCTTTCCAACTACAAAGACTAGCAACAGCCGGAACGACACAGGGGTCGTTCCCTACAATATACCAACTGCCATGTGTTGTTTGTAGGGAACGGCCCCTGTGCCGTTCCACGTCCGTGTTGCACGCCATATTTACGTCGCATCCTTCTATTATTGTGCGCCAGCTCCTGTGTCCTCAATAACCTACCCTCTTGCTCTTTAAGCCCCTCTATCTCTACTCCTCTGTCTTGATCCAGTACTGGCTCCCGTCGTCCTTGCGCTCCATGAAGCCGTACTCTATCATGTATCTTCTCAGGGTCACAAAATCCTCGTGGGCAGTCTTGAGTATTTCGTTTACTTCCTTTTCGCTGTATGTGCGGTTGCTTTCAAAGCGCTTGCATATCTCCCTCAGGATCACCAGCTTGTTCTTTTCCCTTACGGCGAAGGACTTTATAGGCCCTTTGGGGCCGTGTACAAAAAGGTTCTTCAGCAGCTTTTCATTCTCATCTGTTGTGAGCTTGTAGCGGTCATCCACCATTTTTGCGGTCTTGTGCGGTGCTATATAGCTTACTGCTTTGTCCTTCTTTTTCAGAAGCTCCATCATTGCGATAAATACCCTTGCCTGGCGCTCCTTTTCTTTCAGGGCGAAGCGGTGGTTCCTTATGGTTGAAGCACTTCCTATGTTCATTTCCTTTTGGATCTCGGCATCGCTTTTTCCATGGTAGAACAAGCTGAGCAAGCTGTTCTGATGCTCTGTGAGACCTGTGATTTTCTTATCCAGCTTTATCAGACTTTCAAAAACCGAGCCATGCTCCTTCTCTATATGTGTCCGCACAAACCTTTCAGCTTCAAGAAGCATATCCTCCGACTTGTATATCACGCCCTTTTCAAATCTGCTGCCGCACAGCAGGCAGGTAAAATGATCTCCTGCTTCAGAGTATCCCTTAATAAGCTCTTCTATGGATGCATTCAAAAGCATCTCATTTGCCTTCATTTCATACACTTCCTTTCAAGACCTGCATTGCTATAGACCTATTCGTTGTATGTTTGAATTTATATAGATATATTACTATTATGTCTATGTATTGTCAAGTGTATGAGTTCAGCAGAAAAAATAAAGCTGACTGAAATAAAATCAGTCGGCTTCTTCATTTTTTCATATCGATTTTTTCTGCCAGTTCATTGAGGTAGACCCATCTTTCCAGCTTTTCCTCCAATTGTCCCTCCGCCGCTTCCTTGTCCTTCATAAGCTGCTGAAGCAGCACATAGTCGCTTGAAGCAGCGGCAAGCTGTTTATCCAGCTCCTGGAGCTTCTCCTCCAAAGCTGCTATCACACTATCAATTTCTTCATATTCCTTCGCTTCCTTGTAGGAAAACTTGAGAGGCTTTTCTTTTTCCCTCTCCCCACCGACTTTGCTGTCTGATGCTTTTGCCTTTTGCTTTTGGTCGGCAAACTCCTTTTCTTCCTCCAATATACCGCTTTCTTTTATATCTGTATAATTACCGGTATGCTGGACTATGTCCCCGTTTCCCCGGAAGAAAAATATCTTCCTTGCTGTCTTGTCCAGGAAGTATCTATCGTGGGATACTGCAATCACAGCCCCGGGAAAGCTTTCTATATAGTCTTCCAGTATTGTCAGGGTCTCAATATCCAGATCATTGGTAGGCTCATCCAATAGAAGTATATTTGGAGCTTCCATCAGCACCCGCAGCAGGTGAAGCCTTCGCTTCTCACCCCCTGAAAGCCTGGATATGGGAGTCCACTGTGCTGACGGCGGAAACAGGAACCTTTCAAGCATCTGTGAGGCGGTTATCCTGTCGCCCTCTGCCGTCTCCAGGTATTCCGCTCCTTCTCTGATATACTCTATGACCCTGCTGCTGTCATCCATATGATAGGTATCCTGGGAAAACATCCCTATCCTGACTGTGTCTCCAAGCTCGACAGCACCGGAGTCCGGCTGCATTATTCCGGCGATTATATTCACCAGGGTTGTCTTGCCGCTTCCATTGGGCCCTATAATGCCCACCCGGTCATTCCGCAGGACTATATAATTGAAGTCCTTGATTACCTTTTTGTCACCGAAGCTTTTATTTATATCCGACAGTTCGATTATCTTTTTCCCAAGCCTGCTGCTGCCGACAGATATCTCAAGCTTTTCGTCCTCCAGGTTCGTCCTCTGGTCACTGAGCTTTTCAAATCTTTCGATTCTTGCCTTCTGCTTTGTGCTACGGGCTTTTGCACCCCTTCTTATCCATGCCAGCTCTTTTGCCAGAAGGGTCTGCCTTTTTCTCTCGCTGGCATTCTCCCGCTCTTCTCTTTCCATCTTGCTCTCTATGAAGTTGTTGTAATTTCCTTTATACAAATATAGCCTGCCGTTATCCAGCTCGGCGATTTCATTCACTACCCGGTCCAGGAAATACCTGTCATGGGTGATCATCAGCAGTGCGCCTTTCCGCTTGCCCAGATATTCCTCCAGCCAGTCAATGGTACTGTTATCAAGGTGGTTGGTCGGTTCATCCAGTATAAGCAGATCTGAAGGGTTGATCAAGGCTGCCGCCAAAGCGACCCTTTTTTTCTGTCCCCCGGACAGCACTGCTATTTTTTCTTTGAATTCGGTTATTCCAAGCTTGGTCAGTATGTTTTTTGCCTCACTCTCAAGGCTCCAGCCGTTTATCCGGTCCATCTCCACACTCAGCTTAAGAAGCTTCCCGCTGTTTGCCTCAGGCTCCTGAAGCGCTGTCTCGTACTCTCTGACCAGCTTGATCTTGGGTGAGTCCCCCTTGAATACCTGCTCCATTACCGTAGCTTCCGGATCAAAGTGAGGATTCTGGGACAAGTATTCGATGAATACCGAGCTCCCTCTGGTTATCCTTCCGCTGTCAGGCTTCTCTATTCCGGCAATTATTTTGAGAAGGGTGCTCTTCCCTACTCCGTTCACTCCCACAATACCGATTTTATCCCCGTCATTTATTCCGAGGCCTATATCGTCAATAAGTATTTTTTCACTATAGCTCTTTGTAATATTTTCTATCGTTATCAGGTTCATCAGATACCCCTTCTCAATAATGTCCGCCCTAATTTTCCTCGGTAACCAGCTTCAGTTCCTCTCCGTACAGGTCCACTCTTGCGCTTAGTATATCCGCAAGGCCTACGAATTCACAACCTATAAAGTATTTGTCCTCATGCTTTTCTATCCGCACTATTTTCAATACGGCGAAAAAATGCTTTTCTTCAGATAATTGAATATCCGCATCAAAATAATAATTCAGCGGCAGTTCATGTCTACATATAAAGCCTATGCCTGACTTTGATATGTTCTTTACCTCTATACCTTCATTTATGTCGGAGATCAGCTCATAGTCCTGCTTGAATAGCTGGGAGATATTAAGCTCCAGCGTAAGCGGCAGCCTTTCATGTCTTCTTTTTTCTTTCATAACCTTACGATTCCTCCTTTTATTTATTCACATTTCTCATGATCTGCATTCCCTTTTTATTCTGCTCCTCAATTCCCGCTATTACATTGTCCAGATA
>JAEXXN010000447.1 GCA_023405875.1 Bacillota bacterium
TTGTAGGCCAGTATATCCCGTGTTATCTCTATAAGGTAGCTGTCCAGCTCCCCTGTATTCCATTCCTTGAAAACCTCATGCATCTCATCGGCAGACATGCCGAGGTAGTCCTTCATCAATTGGTATGCTTCGCAAATCAACTGCATATCGCCGTATTCTATCCCGTTGTGCACCATTTTGACGAAGTGTCCCGCCCCATCGTCACCGACCCAGCCACAGCAAGGGGTGACCTCGTCGACCTTTGCTGCTATAGCCTGGAATATCGGCTTGACAAAGGGCCATGCAGCCGGTGAGCCCCCGGGCATTATGCTCGGGCCTTTAAGCGCGCCTTCCTCTCCCCCTGATACGCCGGTCCCTATGTAGAGCAGTCCGTGCTCCTCCACAAGCTTTGTACGTCGTATCGTATCGGGGAAATGTGAATTTCCGCCGTCAATAATGATGTCGCCCTTCCCAAGGTATGGTATAAGCAATTCGATAAAATCATCGACCGCTTTGCCTGCTTTCACCATAAGCATGATTTTTCGCGGTGTTTTCAGACTGCCGACAAACTCCTCGATGGAGAAAGCTCCAATAATGTTTTTGCCCTTTGCCCTTCCTTCAATAAAGCTTGTGACCTTCTCTGCGGTCCTGTTGAATACAACAACGGTGAAGCCCTTGCTTTCCATGTTCATGACAAGATTTTCGCCCATGACCGCCAGGCCGATAAGGCCTATATCTGCCTTACTCATAAATATCCCTCCAAAAAATTCAAACTGATATGTTTCCTGCTAAATATAGCTGATACAAAAGGGAAAATCTAAAGCATTCAAGTAGTATAAACGCTCTAGATTTACATAAGCTTTTCAGGCTTCCAAAGTCCCACCTGCTGTATTAGAATAATAAAACGGCTTTCCCCGAGTACTTTTCAACAAGGTGCCTGTTATATTCATCGCCGCCGGGCATATTCCCGCTTCTGAAGATGGGAGGCGTATACCCCTTGGATACCAGGTACTTGCAGGTCTCCATAACCAGGTAATTGACAGCAAAAACATTGCAGAAGGTGGAGGTGGGACCAACGTTCTGCTCACAGCCGTCGATGGAGAGGATCGCATCGCCGTAGGGCAGGTGGTTGTTGATAAAAATATCAACCGACTGGTACAGATTTGCCCCTGAGGGATGGCGTGAGGGATGCTCCTTGGGGATCTCGTTTGCAAAGGAGGTTGAGGTAATTGCAATGGTTGTCACACCTTTTTTCTTTGCCTCCAGGGCGCAGTCTATCGTCATGGCGTTTATCCCGTAGGCATTGACGATAATAAGGACCTCATCAGGAGTTTTTCCAACCCCATAGGAGTTCAGTACCGCAGTCGCATAGCCGGGGATCCTCTCAACCTTCATGGAGCGGAAGCCTCCGTGGCTGAGATTGGTACCGGGGTCTAAAATGGCGTTGATGCATGCAAAGCCCCCTGCACGTGAAAACATTTCCTCTACTGCCATATTGGAATGCCCGCCCGGGCCGATAACATGGATCACCTGATCCCTCATTATGGAATCGCCTATAACGGCAGCGGCTTTTTTTATCGTCTCATCCTCGGATATTATTTCATCAAGGACGGAGTTTATTACATTTTTATACTCTTGAGCTTCCTTGTTCATTTATACATACTCCTTTCAACGTAAATAATCAATTAAGTAAATATCCATAAGTATATCGCCTGCCAGGAAGGCTAAACAGCCGCATGGAAAAAGAACAGTTTGATACGGCTGCATCCAGCATCCCTTTTAATATAATGGTAGAGGCCCGGGGGGACGATAAAGCAGGTTCCGGGACAAAGGGGTATTTCGCTTTCCCCCACCAGCGCCTTACCGGTGCCCTCCAATACGTAGAACCCCTCTTGATCCTCATGGACGCCGCCCTGTATATATTCCAGCTGGGTGTACATAAGCAGTCCGGTCCTGCAGCCTGCCCGGCAGCCGTTTTCTGCGTCCAGGAGCGGTACATAATCATATTCATCGAATTTAACAGGGCCTATGTCAGCCTGGTTAACAAATATCTGCATATAAACCTCCTGAATAAAAATTATACGGTTACATAGGTGCTTCAGAGTCGCCCCATATCCCAGTGTAATATCTTAAGCGGACTCGATACAGCAGGCTTTAAAACAGACTGTCTGCAAACAAGTCCTTCTCAAATTTCTCTCCCTTTAACTGGCTGATGAGCCGGGGAACCATAAAAATTGCTGAAAGCATTGCAAACACAGGCAGTGCAGCGTATGCCCATACAAGTGACCACTGGATGCTGGGGAAAATCAGCTCCTTCTTGGTAATAGCGGTTTGCAGCCCTGTATAGAAGAGCACGAGGAAAAATGCGATGCTGATGAGTGTAATACTAACGGCCAGTGCTTTTCTGAATTTTGGGGGCAGCTTCTCAGCCAGATATTCCATAAACAGGTGTTCCCTGTAGTAAACGCCTGCCGCTATACTCAGGCAAATCATCCAGACTACACAGATGACGCTGAAATCCGATACCCACAGAAAAGAGTGATTAAAGAAGGACCTGGAGAAAATCTCCAGCATATTTACGGCAAAGATGATAAAAAACAGGAGGCCTGAAACAGTCAGCAGTATTTCGGCTATTTTATCCAATACTTTCTTCATAACATCAACCTCCAAAAACCAAATTAGGTATATAAGTAACCGTCCAGGGAACATACGTAATAATGAGAAGCGCTACCAGCAATGCGCCTACATAGGGCAGGCTTGCTTTGGCCATGGTCTCGAAGGACAGACCCGAGAGCTTCGCTTCTATAAAGAGCAGCCCGCCTACAGGAGGTGTCAGCAGCCCTATCATAAGATTGCTTATCATAACCATGCCGAAATGTGTGGGGTCTATGCCCAAACCGGTGGCAATAGGCAGAAGTATAGGCCCGAATATCAGCATTGCAGGGGTTGCATCCATGATCATACCTATCAGCAGGAAGAAGACATTTATAGCCAAAAGGAACGTAAAGCTTGTCATCTCATACTTCGATACGACGTCCACAAGCATCTGACCAAGTCCTTCAACTGCAATCAGGTAAGAAAAAATACCTGCTACGGCAAAGAGTGCCATTATGGTGGCGGAAAAAAGCGCGGTCTTTTTGAAAACAGCAATCATGTCCTTCAGTTTGATGGTTTTATAAACGAAAGCGCCGATGAACAGCACATATGCGGTAGCCAGTATGGCGACCTCAGTGACGGTGGTTATCCCTGTAAATACGCCAACCATAATAATTACAGGCGCAAGCAGGGAGAGAGAGGACTCACGGAGAACTTCCCAGAAGCCCTTCCAGGTCATTGTAGATTCACGGGGCTTCAGATCCATCTTCCGGACCTTTATTGCTATGACTACTCCCATTACAGCGGCCATTATAAGGCCCGGTATAATGGCACCTAAAAACAGTCGCCCAATGGACAGGTTGGTAATCAGCGCCAGAAACACCATTGGTATGCCCGGAGGTATAATGGGACCCAGTACTGCACCCGCGGCATTTGTGGCAGCGGAAAAGTCCTCGGGATAACCTTCCTCCTTCATTGCAGGCAGCATAATCGGGGAAATTGCCGCGGCATCAGCAGGTGCTGAGCCGGAGACAAGGGAAAAGATTACATTGACAGCGATACAGGCATGGGCAAGCCCTCCCTTAATTTTCCCGATAAAGAACATGGCAAATTTCAAAGTACGGTCAGTCATACCCGCGATATTCATCAAGTCCCCTACAAGTATGAAAAATGGAATTGCCAGCAAGGATATGTTGGACAGGCCGTTGACCATACTGTTTGATATCATTGTCATAGGGCCGTTGCCTGTGGTAACCAGATATACGCTTCCGGCAACTGCCATGGAAATGAAGATATCCATACCAAGGAACATAAAGAAAAACATTATAATAAATACAAGAACTATTGCCATTCGACATCACTTCCTTACTAAGATTGGCTTATGGGTATATCAAGTAACAAGGCTGGGGCTGTCGCAAGCTTCTACTTGTGCGACAATCCCATACCTTACGTTACTTATGCAGTTTAACTTACTTCTTGTAATTAGCCTTGAATTCCAGTATTGTATCGATGGTGCCTGTGGGCCAGAGCTCACCGGCTGAATCAAATTCCTTGTAAATATCGGCGCCCAGCTTATCCTGGATGGATTTTACGTCAATCTCAACATAAGTCATTTTTTCATTGAGGAATTTCATGGTTTCATCCATGGAAGCGGCGATTTTTTCCGCCTCAAGGTTTACGGCCTCGACAGCAGCTTCCTGGACAAGGGCCTGCTGTGCCGGGGACATCTGCTTCCACAGGTTTTCACTGATGAATATTGCGGGGACGTCTCTGATATAGTCGGTCTTCATGAAGTATTTCTGGACTTCATAGAGGCTGCTGTTCTTGACTGTTATGAAATTGTTTTCCTGTGCATCGACTGTTCCCTGTCTGAGTGCCAGGTACAGGTCGGCAAAGGGTACGACAACGGGGGTAGCGCCCAGCTTTTTCATTGTCTGCTGAACCAGAGCAGCCTCAGCCGTCCTGACCTTAAGGCCTTTAAAATCATCGGCATTTTTTACCGCGCGGTTGGAGGTAAGCTGCCTTGGCGGAAGCTCTCCCTTTGCGGCTAGTACACGCACTCCTGTTGATGCAGCGGCCTCTTCAAACCACTTTTGAGAAGCTTCTGAATCCAGGAAGGCCTGCATTTCCTCGTAATTGTCCCAAATAAAAGGAGCTGTTACTGCGTTGAATTTTTTTGCACCTTCAAGCCAGCTATAGCAGGATAAGGTGTTATAGAACATATCTGTTATTCCTGTCGGCATACCGCTCAGCATATCGTTTACTGATCCCAGTACGCTGTTGTTGAAGGTCTTGACTGTAATGTTGGCGGAGGCATTGCCGTTTACAAGCTCTGCAAAGCGTTCCATTGCCAGGCTGGCAGGGTCCTCCGGAGTCTTTATTCCTGAAAGCTTGATAGTAATTTGCTTCTCAGCGGGTGCAGGAGTTGCCTGGGCATTTGGGTCGGATGGATTTGCAGGGGCCGGCTGGTTTGTGTTTGCAGAACCGCATGCACTGAATAACATGGTAGTAAGTAATACAAAGATGATTAATACTGAAAGCTTACTTTTCATTTTTATCCCCCTTATTTATTTGATTGCAATTTACATTAATGTAAATTGAGTTATTTTCAACAAGAAAGCATCTCTTGTTGGTTACATGAGTTAATTGGTTTCCTCTGCATTAATCCCGGAGCTGTGAGGTATATACTGTCTCACCCCTGATTACCGTCATCTCGATATTGATATCATCATCGAAGATAAGGATATCTGCATCCTTGCCCTCAACCAGGCTGCCCTTTTCCTTATTCACCCCGATAATTCCGGCAGGAGTGCTTGTCATCATTTTTACTGCGTCTAAAAGCGATATGCCTGCCTGTTTTACAACAGTCCTGACAAGCCTGTCTGCAGTAGCAACGCTTCCTGCAAAGGCAGTTCTGTCCAGAAGCTTGGCAACACCGTCTTCAATAATGACCTTCTGCCCGTTTTTCAGGCTCCCGGATATGCTTTCACCTTCGGGCATTCCGGCTCCCCGCAATGAATCAGTTATCAATGCAATTTTTGAAGGCCCCTTTATTTTGTAAATGAGCTCTATAAGGGCCGGAGGCAAGTGGCATCCGTCGGCTATTATTTCAACAGTCATGTCGTCGATAAGAAAGGCACTTTCGACGACGCCCAGATACCTGTATGCATTCCTTCTATGTACTCCCGACATCCCCGAATATAAATGGGTCACATGGGTATAGCCGTTCTCGAAGGCCTCCTGCACCTGCTCATATTCGGCATCGGTATGGGCTATGGAGGGAAGTATTCCTCTGCTTTTTAAAGCCCTTCCCAGCTCTATTGCTCCCTCCAGCTCAGGAGCAATACTCCATCTCACAATATCATCGGACAATCCCAGTATCTCTTCATATTCCGTTTTTTCCGGATTCCTGATATATCTTGGGTCCTGACCGCCTCTTTGAGACATTGCAAAATACGGGCCCTCAAGGTGCAGCCCTAAGAAGTGGGCGCCTTTTTTATTCCTGGCCTTTGCCTCCCTGAAAGCCTCAAAGGTCTGCTTCAATTCTTCATTTGTACTGGTCAGAGTAGTCGGAACTATTGAGGTAGTGCCGTGGATGCAGTGCTTTTCGGCTGCACCCAGGAAGGCCTCACAGGTTCCGTCCATGAAGTCGTGGCCTCCGCCTCCATGGGTATGGATATCAATAAAGCCGGGAGAAACATAGCTTCCTTTGGCATCGATTATTGTACAGTCTCCCAGTTCGATATCCCCTTGGCCTACATAGATAATTTTTCCGCCTTCAAAAGCAATTGTTCCCCCGTCAATTATCCTGTAAGGAGTAAGGATTTTACCGTTAATGATCTTTGTCTTTTTCATTTAACTATCCTCCGCCTTTGAAAATATTAATTGGTATAATGAATAAAATTCCATGGCAGCTTGACCTAAATAGCTGAAGCGCTGTCTTTATCTATATACAGTGTTGCATTGTCATGGGTCCTCAGAATAGAGGCCGGACAGGTTTCATCTATACTTCCCTTTATAGTCCTTGCAACTGCCTCAGCCTTAGCCTTGCCGGGTACTATACAGAATATGTACTTTGCCGACATAAGAGCAGGTATGGTAAGTGTCAGCGCATGAGTGGGCACATCCTCCAGCTTGCTGAAGCAGCCGTCATTTACCTGCTGCTCCCTGGATTTGCTATCAAGCTCCACCACTTTGACCAACCCTGTATCCATAAAAAGTGCTACATGGGGGTCATTGAAGGCTATGTGGCCGTTTTCGCCTATTCCCATGCATACAATATCGGTAGGATACTGCTCCAGCAAGGCGGCATACCTGTTGCATTCCGTTTCAGCACTGCCTGAATTTCCGTCAATATAGTAAACAGACTTAAAACCAACCTTGCCAAAAATTCTATCCTTCAAGAAGTTACCGAAGCCCTGGGGTGCATTTTCATCAAGTCCTATGTATTCGTCCATGTGAAAAGCATTCACCCGGTTCCATTCGATGCCCTCTGTGCGAAT
>JAEXXN010000448.1 GCA_023405875.1 Bacillota bacterium
ACGTACTGGAAATACCTTTTTGCACCTCCTACAGTGATGTAGATACAGGAAGCCTTGTAGTGCGTGACGACCAGAAAAGCAGCTTGCTCGTTGTCGCAATCAACATGGGGAACTTTTCCACTACATATAATACAGCAGTTGGTGATAAGGTATCCTTTTCATTGTTGAAAAAGGAGGGTTATCTTTCAGAGTATCTTATCCGCCAGTTGAAACGTACCGATGTACGCTCTGATTATGCAACAGATTCTATATTCGCCAATTTCCGCAGTATTACAACTGCCGGAATCAAACCGGCAGTACTATACAGAAGCAGCAGCCCTGTTAACAATGAGTTAGGCCGCGCGGCTTATTCCAACACACTGACTGAGGCTGTCGGAGTAGCGACAGTACTCAATTTAGCTGATTCTGAGGAAGAGATCAAAGGTTATACTGCGGCAGCCGGTTTTTCTTCCGGTTATTACAAGTCGCTTTATGATGCCGGTAAAGTAAAATGCCTGGATATGGATGTCGATATCGCAGGAGAAGACTTTGGAAAGAAATTAGCTGAAGGGCTCCGCTTTTTAAGCAAAAATAACGGGCCGTATCTCATACACTGCACAGAGGGTAAAGACCGTGCAGGCTTTGTAAGTGCCGTGTTGGAGTCGCTCATGGGTGCAAAGCTTGAGGAAGTAGTCGCTGATTACATGACCACCTACAAAAACTATTACAAGCTTGAAGAGGGCAGCGAGCAGTATACGGCAGTAGCAAACAGCAATATAATGGCTTCACTTACCACAATTGTTTGCGGATATGAAAAAGGAACAGATATTTCAGGTGTTGACCTTTCAGCCGCAGCAGAAAGCTATCTCAAAAAAATAGGCATGACTCCGGATGAGATCGCAGCATTGAAGACAAAGCTATCGGCCGATCCTATCTATAAGGCTCCGAAGGTATCGGCTGAGGTTACTGAAATAGAAAAATACGGACATGCATCAACGGATATTCTGATCGAGGATTTCTATAAAGCAGGCTTTAAAACAGGTGATATGGCAACAGTCATATTTGATAACGGCTTCGTAATTGAAGCACCCTTCCTGGACGGGTACTAAGTAGAAAACGGCAATCCTCTGGTTCGCGCATATCCCGGACATACCAACATAGCAGTATGCATCAACTATGGAAAGCTCAATGAGGTCGCCGGAGTAAAGGTGGGCGACAAAGCAACTATAATGCTTACAGGACCTGAGGCTTATCTTGTCCAGTATGAGATCCGCAAATTGGAGCGTACCAATGAACGCTCAGATTATTCCTCTGATGAGGTATTTGCCAACTTCCGGAATATCACAGTCGGTGATATTGCCAAAGGCGTGCTTTACCGCAGCTCAAGCCCGGTAAACAACGAGCTTGGACGCGCCTCCTATTCGGATAAGCTTATTAAGGAAGCCAAGGTAAATACAGTCGTCAACCTTGCCGATTCAACGGAGAATATAAATGCTTATATGGCAGCGGAAGATTTTGCATCCCCATACTATGCAGAGCTTTTCAAAAACAATCAGGTGCTGCCTCTGAATATGGGCCTTGCCTATGCAAGTGATGAATTCAGGGCAAGTGTCGTCAAAGGCCTTGTATTTATGTCGGAGAACAAAGGACCTTATCACTTCCATTGTACGGAAGGTAAGGACCGTGCAGGCTTTTTCGCAGCATTGCTTGAAGCTTTGATGGGTGCATCCAAGGATGAGATCGTTGAAGACTATATGCAAAGCTATATAAACTATTATGGCGTTGATAAAGGCACCGACAAGTACAAGCTGATCTCCGAGGACGTACTTGCAATGCTCAAGGTCATAACAGGAGCCGCTGATTTAGATAAGGCAGAGCTTTCAGCTGCTGCTGAGGGCTATCTCCTTTCAGGCGGTATGACGGCTGAACAGGTCAAAGCATTGAAGGCTAATCTTTCTACAGGACTCACAGCTTCAGAAGAGGTCAAAGCCCAGGAGGAAAGCAATACTGCCGTCAGCAATGCCGGAAACGCCACAGTGTCCACTTATACTGTCGTCAAGGGCGATTGCTTATGGACCATAGCTAAGAAGCAGCTTGGAGACGGAACACGCTACATAGAGATTTACAAGCTTAACCAGGATACAGTCAAAAATCCGGATATCATCATGATCGGACAAAAGCTGGCTCTCCCGGAAAAGTAAAATGCAATGGGGCCGGGCACGACACTTGAACACTTATGTGTCATACCTGGCACCATTATTATAAGTCTTCTTCAAAAGCAATGCATCCTTCTCTACAAGCGGCCCCTCAGAAATTATACAGCCTTTCACATTAAAATCCTTTATTGCCTGTAAACACGCTGCATAATTGAAATCACTCTCTAATAATGGAAGATGATTTTTCTCACCTTTTTCATTATAATTTATTCCGCCTATATGCATGTGTAAATCATCCAAGGCCGTTCTGCCCAACTTATCCAGCACATACTGCAATATTTGGGCGAAATCCTCATAACCTTTCCGACCGCCATTTTGTCTGGCATGTATATGGGAAAAATCAATACATAGCTTGCAGGAATCCACTTCCCTGCATAGAGAGACCAATTCCTCCAGAGTCCCGAACTGGGTCCTTTTTCCGGTAGTCTCCAGTCTATAATCTATTCCTTTGTACGGGAGCTTCAACAGGTTTTCTTTTATAGTATTATAAGCCTCATCCTCTGAATCCTTCAGGTAAAACCCAGGGT
>JAEXXN010000554.1 GCA_023405875.1 Bacillota bacterium
CATATATGGAATTATGTACTGGTGCTGTTACAGTAACTGTAGGAATTGCATTATCACGAATTATTTTTATCGATTTATTACTGTTATTATAAAATATTGCCAAATCCTCATCCGCATATTTCTTGGAATAGCCTGCTGCAGCATACTCAGTATCCGGCGTTACTATTGGAAGCAGCTTCTGTGCGTCGTTATAAGCTGCTTCAGTTGAATTTGACATAGTACCGTTGGCAATTTTAAAATAGTTGTCTCCAGAGGTCAGCACAACCTTTAGATAAATATCATTATCCACTTTAAATTCCGAATGACTGACATAATTACTTAAAACTTTTAAATCTGCGGAGGTCATTGTCGAGCCGTCAAGTCTTTTTAACCTGAAGGTTCCTGCTGCTGCCGCACTGTCCAGATAATACAGATATTTGCCTGCTGTATCTATTTTCTTGGAATAAACTCCTCCGTCATTATAATTTAATAAATCATTTGTATACCCCAAAGATAAGGAAGTTGTACCATAGTATACTTGTGATCTCCTGCTTTCAACTATCCACGATGAATTGTAATCATAATTGTCTGCTAAATACATACTATCTACATGTACAAATGCAAAATCTCCAAAATTCTCAATTAGGGGGACTTCAGCATCATTTATATAATAACGCCCTTTGGAATCATCCCACTCATAATCCCAGTAATATTCGTTCAATAATGTATAGCCGCCATCTTTCCAGCTATATAAATCATAACCTCTTACCCAAGATCTATCGTCATTAGAATTTTTATCATAATCATAGAAATAAAATAAATATATTCCTCTACCTGTTGAAGAATCTATTGGGTTGCTAAATTTCACACTTGCACCATTGGATCCATATATGCCGCTGTTACTACCAATCCATGTCCAATTTATAAGATCCGTGCTCTTTTGTATATCATATTCGGCCTGTCTATCGTCATCAGAATCTCTATATATATGGTCATGGATTAAAATATAAGTAGAACCAACAGTATATAAGTTAGCTCTACTGCTCTGAGTAACATTTACAGCTATATTATTGTTCACCAAAGGAGCTGTAAAATTCGACATGTTTGTAGAAGATATCGTACTTATATTAAATCTATCTTCAACGGTGTCATAGTTCCCTACAAGAAATCTATGATTGTTTCCAACCTTTCTATAACCAATTATATTACCTGCCCCTGGTATTACTGCACCAATATCATATATTAATGAGGCTGTTTTTCCGTCAATATTTAGTTTATACAGCTTTAACGTGTTACCGTCAGACCCAGAATAATAGTATTGCCCATCAATTAAAAACACATTACTAACTGCTCCATTCACTACAAAAGTTATAGCATTTTCGGGGCTCAGAGGACCTGCCCAAACCTCAGTTCCTAGCTTTAGATTACCATCAAATGAAGTACCGGACACCAATAAAACCATTAGTAAAAATGCTACTATCTTCTGTACATTCCGCCTGTTCATTCTCATCACTCCTCAAAAATATTCAGCCATTTCAATAAATTTTCTTAAGTTTTAAAATAATTGCTGGACACTACCCTTATAAGTATGCTTCATACTACTTACCTTCCACATAAAAAAACAACCCCCTGAGGAGTTGTCTTTATAATCTGTATTTATATACTACATAAATATAATATACATTTATATATAATTATATAAAATGTTGTTAAAATCATATAAATTGATAAATTTCGCTATTTAAGTACAAATTATGACCTATTACGATATAACTTATTTGTTCTTAATTTCAGCCGAGTACAAGCATCTTTACTTATACACTCCATATTTTATTATGTCGACATACTCCCTAAATTCTTCCACATACTTATCGACATTCTTCTTGAAATTGCCTAACTCCCCGCAATATTCCCTATATATCAGCTGTCCTACATAATAGGATATCATATGCAGTATATCTATTACTCTTTGAGGATCAATACCCTGCCTCAAATCACCGATATTCATCCTGCTCATTGCCTCTTCATGGACGCGGTCGTGCTCACGCTGGATTTCCTCATTGAGGCCTTCAGGAGCATTTAAAAAAGCATCCAGCATTAATTTGAGGATATGAGGCTTTTCCTTCAGGAGAATATTGTAGAATTCTCCCAGGTGATCAAAAATATCCAGGCCTCCTTCCGCTCCCCGGCCTGCAACATGTTCAAAAAACTCATCGGCAAGAAACCTTGTAAGCTTATTTATAATATACATATACAAATTTGCTTTACTTTTAAAGTACAGAAATAAAACACCTTTTGATATTCCCAATCTTTTGACTATGGTGTTGGTGGAAGTCCCTTTATAGCCATTCCGGGCAAATTCCTCTATGCACACCTGTAAAATATGCTCTCTCTTGCTTTCAGGCAAGTTTTCAAAGGTTTCGTACACGGCGACCGCACTCCTTTTTTTATAACAAGATTTCAATGAGGGTTTTTGCAGGCTTGCAAAAGCCTACAGGCCTATTATACCATGCTTACCGTTCCCTGTGTTTATTTTATCCCGGCTTGCTTCAATAAACCTGTGCATATGCCTTCTGGAGCTGTCGACGTCCTCTGTGTATCAAGGTCTTTACCGTTGATTCCTTTATATTCATCCGAAATGCGATCTCCCTGTAGGACATATCCAGGCAGGCCCTCAGGAGGAGTACTGCCCTGTACTTGCGTCCGAGCGTCTGCAAAGCTTCCCTGAGCATATGCTGTTTCTCTTTGCTGAGGAGCATATGCTCGGGGCAGCAGTGCTCAGTATCCCGGCAGCTGATATTCTCGGTAAGCTCACAATAGGGTCTGCTCTTTCTATAGTGGTCGATACAGGTATTGTGGGCTATTCTGAATATCCAGGAGGAAAGCCCCTTGCTCTCGTCTGCCTCCTTTAAGCTGCCGAAAACCTTGATAAGGGTCTCCTGGGCAAGATCCTCCGCCAGTGTCTTATCTCCTACCATTTTACTTATATAGCTGCATACAGGCTTGTAATAGCAGCCGTAAATCTCATCAAAAGCGCCAATTGTTCCATCCTTAAAGAGCCTGACAAGCATTGCTTCCTCAATCATGCCAACACCACCATTCAACCCTGTAAAGGCTATTGCTCTGCAGCTTTTCCAAGCTTTATCCGCATGCCTTCCTTGATATTTATATCAGGGGCGGACAGCACCGGCTCCCCTTCCTTAAGGCCGCCGATGATCTCCACATGCTCGTCATCCTGTATACCTTTTTGTACCTCTCTCAAAAGGGCTTTCCCATCAGACACAACAAACACGCAGTCTTTGCCGTTATAATCAAATACTGAGCTTGCGGGCACCAATACCACATCATTCTTTCTTTCGGTTATTATCCTTATATCGACCTCATAGCCCGGGCGCAGCAGCTCTGATTGACCTGAGGGCTCAATGGTAACGGCAACCTTTTTTTGATTGACTCCCAGTGACGAAGTCACAGCTACCGCACTTGGCGCTATTTTTACCACCTTGCCTCCCATAGTCTGCTTCTTCTCGGATCTTTCGGTTATCTCGACCTCGTCTCCCAGCTTTATATTGGAAACATCATCAGCCAGGATATCGGCCTCGATCTCCAGCTTGGCCACATCCCCTATTACAAAGGCAATGGTGCCGGGTACGCCTACCGTGTTCACCTCTGCATTCCTTTCCAGAACCACACCGTCTATAGGGGACACTACCTTCTGCTTTTCCAGGCTGTGCAGCAGGCTTTCCCGGCTGAGCACCACCTGCTCCAGCTGTGCCCTGTAGACCGCCTTTACACTGTCGGGAGTGTTTGCCTCTATCTGCTGCAAATCCAGCTCAGCAGTCTTCATCAGGGCTTCCGCACCTCTGAGGGCTTCCGACTTCTGCTTCAGCTCCTCCTTGCTTACCGCCCCTGCTTCAGCCAGTTTCTCGATTTTAGTGAAATCCTCCAGGGCCAGCTCATATGCAGCCTTTGAGCGGTCAACCGCAATCCGGGACTTTTCCACGCTGGTTGCATAGTTCCTGATCTCGCTGCCTTCGAAGCTTGCCTGGATCTCCTTTATTTTTTCTTCCAGGTTCTTCAGCTGTATCTCAAGCTGCTTCCTCTCCATGGAAAGCAGCAGCTCCCCCTTCTTCACCTGCTGCCCCACCTCGGCGGCTACATCCTGTATCAAGCCGCTTCCTTCTATGCTCACGTTCTTTAATTCCTTACATTCTACAGTACCTATATCCTCTACATACTTCCTTATTTCTCCCCTTTTCGCATCGGTTACGGCTGCTTCTTCCCCCTGAGCGGAAAGCATCATGAATGCCACAGCAGCTGTCAATACTATCCCGATAACCAAAACCCACAGCTTTTTCCTTTTCATTTATTTGACCTCCCATACATTTCATTACTCTGCACTTTTAAGCGATTCAACCATGTTAATAGAGCGAATTTTTTTAGTCAGCAGTAAATTTGCCATTACAGTAAAAACAATTATCATAAATACGGCGATAAAATAGCTTGAAGGGTTCAAAACTGCCGGAAGGTACATAGTGTCACTGCCC
>JAEXXN010000455.1 GCA_023405875.1 Bacillota bacterium
GATTATTTTATTAATAACAATTATGGCGTAGGTATGAAAAGTGATGGAATATTGTTTCTCATGGATCACGATAACAATAAGGCATCCATATATACCTCCGGAAGAGGAACAAGCTATCTTACTGCTGAAAGAGTAGACAGGATTATGAAGATTGTCTTAGACAGTGGCCTTACAGAGGGAGATAATTTTAAAGCTTTAACTGCATTCCTTGAAGCAACCGGGGATTGTTTGCTTGAAGGAATTCCGGTTGAAGCAATTCCTGAAGAACAGTATACCGAGCCTAACCCTGTTCCAAATTCATTATCTGCAGCTGAAGCAATCATAGGTGCCATTATATCGGGTATAATAGGGTTGAGTTTCTACTCACTGAAAAAGAATAAATATGAAGGCTATCCTAAACCTGTTGAATTTGAATACAGGAAGAATAGTAGTGTTAATTTGGATATAATGGATGACAACATTGTGAACACATATATAACTAAAAGGATAATACCAGAGCCAGAGCCAGAACCGCCCCCATATTCATCATCCCAAAGAAGCACTGTAAGCATCAGTGATCTGATTGGAAGCACTACACATATATCAAGCAGTGGAAGAAGCCACGGAGGCGGGGGAAGAAGCTTTCTGGGAGAAAGTAGCACCCACACATCAAGCAGCGGCAGGAGCCACGGCGGCGGAGGAAGAAAGTTCTAGGCAGAGAAATCCCCTGGGGCTTAAAGAAAATACAGAGGCAGGATAAGGGGAATAAACATGAATCCAGGTATGGTGACAGGAAAACCGGAGCTGTTGAAAAGGATAAACCGCAACATCATAATAAAGCTTATAATAAAGCATGGGGTAATCAGCCGGTCCCAGCTTTCAAAAATAACCAGGCTTGCCCTTCCAAGCGTCATGAGAATAGTCGAAGGACTTATCAGCGATAATCTTGTGAAGGAAGTGGGCAAGGGGGACTCCACCGGCGGAAGGAAACCGGGGCTGATAACCCTGAATAATGAGGCCCTGTATATAATAGGTGTCGAAATTGCCATCAAAACCACCATGGTGCTTACCGACCTTGGGGGTAAGGTGCTGGACAGGTGGGAATCCCCACAGCTTGCATATGTTTCACCGGAGGAGCTGCTGGAGAAGATCAATGAGAATATCGAAAAGCTGATAGACAAAAACAAAATAGACCGGGCCAGGATAGCAGGTATCGGCATAGGGACGCCTGGAACCAACTTCAAGCACATCAAGGATATTGAGAATTCCATCCTCAAGGGCTGGGAGAGAATAGACGTCAGGGCGTGGTTCGAGAAGAGGACCGATCTGCCTGTATTTGTCGACAATGTCGCCAGGACCAGGACCTTAAGTGAGCTTTGGTTCGGCAGAGGAAAAACCGTTAACAGCTTTATTTATGTTTTTGTAGATCAGGGAGTAGGCTGCGGCTTTGTGCAGGACGGAACCATATATGAAGGCGTCACCTCGGTAGCAGGTGAATTCGGACACAGCATCATAAGATATCATGGACGTGAATGCTACTGCGGCAACCGGGGTTGTATCGAGATGTATGTTTCTGCCGGTGCGATCACAAATGAAGTTGTCAAGAAAATGGGTATAACTGAGGGCGGGTTCAGTTTCAAGGACGTGATAGAGCTGGAAAAGGAGCCGAAGGTCCGGCAGGTGCTGACAGACAGCGGAAATATACTGGCTGCCGGGGTGGCCAATCTTATAAATATCTTCAATCCGAAGGCTGTCGTATTGGGCGGCATAGTCCCGACAGAGAGCCGGTATTTTGCACAGGCGGTAATTAGAGCAACAGATAAAAATGTATTTAACAACAACGCCATGAATACACCGGTATATATAAGCAACGTAGGTCAGGATATGATATGTACCGGCAGTGTTGCATTGGTAATAAATGAAGTATTCAAATCCGTAAAATTGGGCTAGTCAGACGCTGCCCGTGCTGAAGCAAGAGGTGAAAGAATTGATAAATATAAAGAAGTATTGGGAAGATACAGAAACACTTCAGATAAACAGGGAAAAACCAAGGGCATATTACATCCCCTTCAAGGAGGCGTCAGGCGCTTTGTCAGGGGTTCGTGAGGAATCCCCCTATTTCCAGCTGCTGAACGGAGGCTGGAAATTTAAGTACCATGAAAGTATAAAGCTTGTGGAGGAAGGCTTTTACAAGCCTGATACAGATACAAGCATGTGGGAGGAGCTTATAGTACCCTCCTGCTGGCAGGTAAAGGGCTATGACAAGACTCATTATACAAATGCCAACTATCCCTTTCCCTGTGATCCGCCCTTTGTACCGAACAATAATCCGGCGGGGCTTTATATAAGGGATTTTAAGCTGTTGGAGGAATGGGACGGAAAAGAGAAATACATAGTTTTTGAAGGAGTAAATTCCTGCTTCTACCTGTGGGTGAACGGCAGCTTTGCGGGATACAGCCAGGGAAGCAGGATGCCCGCTGAATTCAATATATCGCAATATATACAAAAAGGCGTCAACAGGATCGCTGTAATGGTGCTCAAATGGTGCGACGGAAGCTATCTGGAAGACCAGGATATGTGGCGGTTCTCCGGTATTTTCAGGGATGTATACCTGCTGGCAAGGGAAAAGTCCTGCATCAGGGATGTCTTCAACAGGCAGGAGCTTAGCCCTGACCTGCAACAAGCAGTATTAAGCTGTGAGCTGGATACCACAGGCAGCTGTGAGGCCAGGGCGGAGCTGAGGGATGCCTCCGGGAAATCAGTTGCGGCAGGGACAGCGCTTATTGAAGGCCATGGCGCCATCAGGCTGGAAATAGACCGGCCGGTGCTGTGGAATGCTGAACATCCTTATTTATACAAGCTGTTGATATATTGCAACGGCGAGGTGCTTGTATTCAATACAGGCTTCCGAAGCATTGAGATAAAACAGGGCATTTTCATGATAAATGGTAAGGCCGTCAAGCTGAAAGGGGTGAACCGCCATGAGTCACACCCGGAGCTGGGGCAGACAGTGCCTGTTCCTCATATGCTGGAGGACCTGCTGCTGATGAAGCGGCACAATATCAACACCATAAGGGCCTCCCATTATCCTGATGACCCGCGTTTCCTCGACCTGTGCGACGAGTACGGCTTCTATCTGGTGGATGAAGCCGACCTGGAATGCCATGGAGTATTGGAGGCGGGAGATTTCCATATGCTCACCAGGGATCCCCGCTGGGAAAAGGCTTTTCTGGACAGGGCCGAAAGGCTGGTGGAAAGAGATAAAAATCATCCTTGTGTTGTAATATGGTCCATGGGAAATGAATCGGGATATGATGCAAACCATATCAGTATGGCCCGGTGGACCAAGGCCAGGGATGCTTCCAGGCCGGTCCACTATGAGGGCGCCGCTCCCAAATACGGGGGAAGCAAGGCTGTAGAGTGCCTGGATATGGAAAGCAGGATGTATGCTTCTGTGGAATATATTGAAGAATACGCTTCCAATGATGAAAACAGCAAGCCTCTGTTCTTATGCGAATACAGCCATGCCATGGGAAATGGCCCCGGAGACCTCAAGGATTACTGGGATATAATATACAAATATCCCCTTCTGATGGGCGGCTGCGTCTGGGAATGGTGTGACCACGGCATCAGTGCCGTCACAGGGGCAGGTGTAGAGTATTACGCTTACGGAGGGGATTTCGGAGACCGGCCCAATGACGGAAATTTCTGCCTGGACGGACTGGTATACCCTGACAGGACTCCCCATACGGGACTGCTGGAGCTGAAGAAGGTAATCGCACCCGTAAGGATAGAAGCAGCGGATTTAAAGGAAGGGACTTTCAAAGTCACTAATCTCTACGATTTTATAGATCTGTCAGGTGTCTCTATAGAATGGAAGGTGGAGAAGGACGGAGCAACTGTGGAACAGGGAGTGTATGATTCCATCGAGGCGCTGCCTCAATGCAGCACCATGCTCAGGCTGCCTTACCGTATACCTGAAAGTTCCGCAGGTAGATTTTTTGTTACTCTGTCGGTAATTCAGAAAAAGGCCACCACCTGGGCTGAAAGGGGCTATGAGATAACCTTTGAACAATTTGAGCTGCCTGTAAATAAAGCTGAAGTCAGTAAGTCCGGTAAGCCGGCTGCCCTGAAGGTGGAAGAAAAGGATAACCTGGTATATATAGAGGGCTTTGATTTCTATCATGTTTTCGACTTATATGAAGGCGGCTTCACAAAGCTATCCAGGAATAACACCGATATGCTGTGCGGCCTGCCGAGGTTCAATATCTGGCGTGCTCCCACCGACAATGACAGGAATATCAAGCTGAAGTGGATGGAGGAGGGCTATGACAGGGCAGGTATCCATGTATACGGGGCGAAGCTGGAGGAAGTAAAGGAAGACAAGGTAAGGATCTCCGTTGATTTTTCCCTCGGGGGATATATAAAGCTTCCCATCCTGCATGCAAGGGCTGTATGGACTGTCGCTGCTGCGGGAGAAATATTCCTTGAAGTGTCTGCAAAGGTCAGGGACGGCTTGCCTTTCCTGCCGCGCTTCGGCCTTCAGCTTGTTATGCCTGAAGGGAATGAAGCTGTTGAATATTTCGGGAACGGCCCCCATGAAAATTATATAGACAAACGGCAAAGCGCAAGGAAGGGTAAATATCTGACAACTGTAGACGGCATGTTTGAAAACTATCTTATGCCCCAGGAAAACGGCTCAAGATGCGGGACGGAATGGGTGATTGTATCCAACCCCCAGGGAATGGGCCTAAGGTTTGAAGCTGAAGAGGAATTTTCCTTCAATGCTTCCCATTATACCCCTGAGGCTCTGACTGAGGCGGGGCATCCCTTTGAGCTGAAGAAGAGCAGGGAGACCATTGTCAATATTGATTATAAGATGAGCGGAGTGGGCTCCAATTCCTGCGGCCCCGAGCTTATAAAAAAGTACAGGCTTGACGAGAAGGAATTTAAGTTCAGGCTCAGGATTATGCCTGTTTTCAAGTAGAAATAGTAAGCGGTTAGCGCTTGTGATTTTAAAAGCAGCTATCTGGAAAATATTTTCAGGTAGCTGCTTTTCTTTTGACCTTTAATACGAAAGGTGGTAAAATTTAATTAGTTAGTTACAAATAGTAACAAAGTATATTGGTACGGGGGAGATTGAATATGAAGCTTGTTGTTAAGCCGGTAAAAGCAACGGAAAAACTAATGGAATTCCTGGAGGAAAGGAAGGTAATCACGAGGATATGCCCGGGTCATGACCCTCTGGCTACGGCAAAAGGCGAAGCCAGAAACGAGACTGTATACTCCACCGAGCCCCGGTTCGGCCCGCACAAGCTTATATGTGTGACCATCAACACTACTGAGCCGAGGAATTTCATGTACCACAGCGATAAAGAGGACTTTATGCTTATTGATAACCAGGGGACTGCAGAGCTGATACTGACAGTGAGCCTCCTTCACAAGGATGAGCTGAACAGGAAGCTTGAAGAGGGTACTGTTTCAGAGGAGGATTTTGTTTCGGTCATCTGCCAGGCAAACGATCCATATCTGAGCTTTTTTACCATGAATCCATATTATCCCCACGTGGAAACCTGCAGGGCAGCCTCGGAGAATCCTCCAAGCTTCTATGTGGGAGAACCTCGGGACCTGGATGAGAACCTGATAGATTTCAGAGGCTACCAGCTTACGATAGGATAAGGGGGCAAAGCAGGAGGGTATTCTAAAAACAAGCTGTAGGTAATATATTAACATAAGATTAAGTAAGCAAGCTGACCTGTTGAGCCGGATGCTCCAGGCCTGCCCTGCAGCTCCCGCAGCCGGCACAACAGCTTAATTAAATAATAAATGGAGGTTGAGTATGAAGAGGTCGCAAATCAATCAGGAAATCAGGTGGGCAAAGACTTTACTGGAGAAAAGCAATATCAAGCTTCCTCCCTTTGGGTATTGGACAATGCAGGAATGGACATCAGGGGAACGGAATATTGATATCATCAAAGAGGTCATGCTGGGCTGGGACATCACCGACTACGGCAAGGACAGGTTCAATGAACTGGGTGCGATACTGTTTACCCTGAGAAACGGTTCCTTGAAGGACAGCAGCATCGGTACTCCCTATGCGGAAAAGCTTATCCTCCTGAAGGAAGGCCAGAGGCTTCCCATCCACTACCATGCCAGCAAGACGGAGGATATAATCAACAGGGCGGGAGGGGTCCTGGCAATAAAGCTGTATAACTCCCTGGAAAACGGCGATGTGGATTATGAATCCAGGGTCACTGTTGACCTGGACGGGGTCAAGCATGTTTTTGCTCCCGGAGAGGAAATAGATATTCTTCCGGGCAACAGCATAACGCTTCGCCCCTTTGTATACCACCTGTTCTGGGCAAAGGCAGGCTGCGGGGACCTGGTATGCGGAGAGGTATCCTCAATCAATGACGATAATACCGACAATTTCAATGCAGAGGATGTAAGCAGGTTTTCAAGGGTAGAGGAGGATGAACCTATCCTGCACCCGCTATGCAATGAATATCCTATAGTATTGGGGGATAAAAATGTTTGATATAATTGCCGTAGGGGAGTTGCTCATTGACTTTACCCCTGTAAAAAATGAACAGGGAAGTTTTTTCAAACAAAATCCCGGGGGGGCACCCTG
>JAEXXN010000469.1 GCA_023405875.1 Bacillota bacterium
GCTGCCTATCTCCCTCCAAAAGCAGAGCTCTGGGCCGGATGTTTTTTAAAAAATCCTCGCTTTTCATAACCTCCTGCTTTTTATCCTCACTTAATCTCATAACTTCTTTGTATACCTCATAAATGGAATGGCTGTTGGCATTCAGCATATCCTTGATCACTATACTGTCAAACAATACCTCAGTTCTCATGGTCTTATTTCCTGAATATGTGACTACCGCGTTGGGATTGCTAAGTCCGGAGAAGCCTGCCGGGTCTTCGTCTTCAGCCTCATATGAAACACGTATTCGCACCCTGTCGCCGGGCATAAGTACATCGCCCCCGCACTCCAGGTAATTATAAGGAAGGGTAAGTACCTCGTTATCTTCGCTGAGGTTGTAAAGCCATTCATTTTTCTGCGGTCTTTCCGACAGCAGCTGATCCTTGTATATAATGCTTTTTTTTCGCATATAGTACTTTGTCAGCTTATTTACTACAGACGGAGCATCCTCTGCCAATACCATATCCTCTGTGTATTCTTTCCTGATAAGTTTATACTTTTCTATATCCTCCTCCGTCAAAACTGCAAATGCAGGAATACCGTCAGCCGACTTGATCCTTAATACTTCAACCGTATCCCTCGCTGCTTTATCCGAGTTGGTTATCACTATATAAGCTACTATTACTACCGCAATGCTGAACAATATCGCCGCTATTTTCTTGAAAAGCTGTCTGTTTGGCGATATATTTTTTACAGTCCTTAAGTCCATCTACTTTGATCCCTCCATTAATCTCAGCAATATATTCCCATACGCCCTTTCGTGCTCCGCATTGGAGCTTACCAGCGGCACATCAGTTTCTATCTGTGTATCAAAATCGCCGGCATACGGCACATAACCTGCCACTTTCATTTCATATCTAAAACTCTCGCTCAGGCCTGAAGAAAGCACCTCGCTTACTTTATCCGGTACAAATATTTCACCTTGAAGCCTGGAACGGTCATTGTATTTGGTGACTACTGCCCTTGATTTTGTATTTAAGTATGAAGCCTGCTCACTATTGAAAACTGCTTCTATATTTCTTAAGGTACTCAAAATTGAATGAAGGTTGTTTGACACGCATAGACCAAATATATCTATATGTATCAAGGTTTCTCCGAAGGTTTTGAATAAATCCATAGGCATGTCCAACAACACCAGATTGAATTTACTTCTTAAAACAGACAAAAGCCGCACCAGCATACCGCTGTTATAAAACTGTCCGATAAGCTTTTGGTCCTTAAAACCGTATCCAAGTGCCGCCAGCCATAGATTTCCATTTATCCTGACTGATGTTGTCATATAGCCTTCCGGCCTGGCAAGGAGCCGTATAAGTGAAGCATTTATATCCTCGTCTGTTTTTGTCCTGTCATGGAAGCTGCTGAAATACATATTTGTGCTCCTGTATTCGATATCCATATCTATAAGGATTGTATTCAGTCCACGTTTACTTGCTTCATATGCCAGATTTACTGCAGTGCTGGTTAACCCGCAGCCCCTGTGGCCTGTAACCGCAACGATACGGCTGATACCTCTGCTTATGCTCTCCAGCTCTTTTGTCAAGCTGTCTGCAGCTTTCAATTCCGGCTTGCTTTTTGGCTTAGGTTTGAACCGGTCAAAAAATAATTTTTTCTTTTCAAGCTCACCGCCGATTAACTGCTGCTTGTCCGCAGCTCCCCCTGAATTCCCCGCTTTCAGCAATTCGGCAAATACTTCCCTGTAAAAAAGGCCCGGTATCCTCATATAGTCACAGGTGATTATCTCAAAATTTTTGTAACGTAAGCACAAATACTCCAATTCAGTTTTTTTCATAAAATCTCTTGTTATAAATACTACCTTGCCTGTCGTATATCTTGTGTCCATATACTGTAAAAGCATTTCCAGGCTTTGGCTGTCCTGACAGGCCTGCTGCGAAAGCGCCTCATCGGTTATCAGCACCCCATCGGCTTCCGGTCCGGCATCAGAAAGAAAGCTTTCCAAATCCTTCAGCGAAATTCCATTGCCGTTTATTATATCAATATTCCCGGAAATATTCTCCGACACGGCTTGATAGGCATTGCCGGTTACTATAAATATCCTCATATTATCACCCTTCAGCTTGACATGCATTACCATATATTGTATATTTGTACCATGATCATTTTATATAGAACGCGCTCAAGTATTCCATCAGGGTATAGCGCGAATTCTATGAAACCAAGGAAATATTTACGCGAAATATATATAAGGCGGATTGCTTGATGAAAAATTTACTTGCCGCTGCTTTGTGTTGCTTACTCTTGTTATGCAGCTACTACGACATAAAGCGACGAATCATTCCCAATATTCTTATACTCCAGATACTTTTCCTGGGGATATTGGGCATCGTACTGAATATTGCGCCATATTATACAGTTTACGGCGCAATTATCCCTTCACTTCCTCTTCTCTTTATAAGGTTAGGATTAAAGCATATAGGCGCAGGAGATATCAAGCTTCTGTCCTCGGTAGGAATATGGTTGGGGTGGCAGCTAAACCTCATAGTTTTCGTATTTGCTTGTCTCTTTGCTTTATTATATTCACTGCTTCAATTACATTTCTTCGGAAACAGCATTAAAGCCGTCCCTTTCGCGCCCTT
>JAEXXN010000097.1 GCA_023405875.1 Bacillota bacterium
AGTGGCTTCTCGTTTTCAAAACTGGCATTTCGGTTACAAAACCTGCGTTTCGTTTACAAATATTCACTTGTCGGTTACAAACATTGCTTTTCGTTTTACAAAGTGGCATCTCGCCTTTCAATTAAGGAAAATAATTCCTTATCTAAGTAACTAACAATAAATTTTTATTGAATTTTAATAATATTTTATTGAATTTCGATAAATAACATAATATAATTTATTTATCAACAATTAATTAGGTTGGTTTTTATGAAATAAGGGGCGAAATTTTTATTGGAATTATTGTAGCTTCTTCACACTATTCCGGGGTGTAAGCATACTTTTTTTAAGATCAAAAAATATTTGAAGCAGAGGAGGTGGATTTATGTATGATATTGTCATTGTGGGAGCAGGTCCCGCAGGTGCTAACCTTGCACGGTTAATCGGGGATAAATATAAGGTTTTATTAATAGATAAACGGGAGCTTGAAAATGAAAATCCTAAAAAACTTACAAATAAATGTTGCGGAGGATTACTGGCCCCCGATGCTCAGAAGATGATTGCAAGGTTGGGTTTGGGGATACCTAAAGATGTCCTGGTCAATCCTCAGCTTTTTGCTGTAAGAACTATTGATTTAACTCATAAGCTGGAAAGGCTATATCAAAGATTCTATTTTAATATGGATAGGGAGAAATTTGATAGATGGCTGGTTTCCATACTTCCAACCGGTGTTGATAAAAAGTTTAACTCATTTTTTAAAAGCTTTGCTGAAATACCAGGTGGATATAAAATCAGATATATCCATAATGGACAAGAGCTATCCGCAAATACAAGAGTTATCGTAGGTGCTGACGGCGCCCTTTCCAGGTTAAGGCGGTCTATCGGTAAAGCTATAAATACTCCTGAAAAGTACATCTCAATTCAGGAATGGTTTGAATGCCCATCTAATATCCCTTATTTCACAGCAATTTTTGATGAAGAAATAAGCGATTTCTATTCCTGGATAATACCAAAAGAGAAGCATCTATTATTAGGGGCAGCCCTTAGGCCGAGGGAAAATACCAGGGAAAAGTTTGATATATTGAAAATAAAATTAACGCAGTTAGGCTTCAATTTTGATAATAAAATAAAAACAGAGGGGGCATATATCTATAGGCCTAAAAAGGTATCACAGTTTTATGCAGGAAGGGATAGCATAGCCCTGGTTGGAGAAGCAGCCGGCGCCATTAGCCCTAGCTCTGCCGAAGGAATCAGCTATGCATTAAAAAGCTCTTTATACTTAGCTCAAAGTCTTGAGGAAGGAATAGACGGATTTTTGGATAGGTATAAACAGAAGGTAAAGAATATCAAATTAAATTTATTCATCAAAAATTTAAAAGCCCCGGCGATGTATAATCCATTGCTCAGACAGCTGGCAATGAAATCAGGCCTGCAAAGTATTAAATAAAGGCTCTGTTAAAGAGCAGATGTTGATGACATACTTTTATCATTGGTGCATTTCCTGCATCATCATAAAACGAATCAAAAAAAAGAAGCCAATGGCATTCTTGCCCGACTTCTTTCGACAAAATATTTATGAACAAAATAATTACGCAGGAATCATCGGCCTATCCTGGGAAGCCGCACACCATGCCTGGCTGCCTTCCGGATTCCGCTCTTCCTGCGTGGCCCCTGCTACGCAGAAAACCTTATTCTTGTTTCTGGACCAGCGGTGCAAAATTGCTTACACCGATCATTTTTTCAACCGGCATAACAAAGCAAATGCTGCTGGCGGGGGATTTCAAGCCCGCCTTTTCTTTTACGGCCGCTATAACTTTTTCAGCCGTATCTCCGTCTACAAGACTTACAATCATTTCTTTTTCAGCATCTATGGTAATCCCCAAAATAGCTTTATGCACTGCCCCGGTACCGCGGGTATTTATAATTGTTGCTCCTCCCGCTCCTGCCTCTCGTGCAATTTCTACAACTTCGTCGGCAAAGCCGGCATTGACGATGATATACAGCGCTTTCATATTGTTAGCTTTTTCCATTCAATGGCCCTCCAAATTAATACGACAGCTTTTCGACGGGTATGGTAAAAGCTATGCCCGTGTTCGGCTTGTCAAAGTTGAATTTCTCGACCAGCATATCGAGCAAAGCATCGGATTTTTCGCTCGGCAGCAGGCAGGTTATTACTACTTTGTTTTCTTCAGGCACAAGTCCGAACATATCCTTAAGATAGCTTGACTTGACAGAGCCCTTACCGTATACAATATTTATGAGCCGTCCGCCCGCTTCCGACAGCGCATCCAAAAGCGCTTCTTTCTGCTTTCTTCCGGCTATCAGTGTTAAAAATTCTATACAGCATTTAATATCATTCGTCACTGTCTTTCGCCTCCGTAACTAAACTCTGGTCGTCGGTTTCACTGATTTGATCATTGTTTTCAATTTGGTCATTGTCTTCTCTGACTTCCTCAGCGTGAGCGCTGATGGAGGTCAGTTCCTCAATTTCTGCAAACTCGGCCTCTATCATGAGTTTTTGTGTTTCTCTAAGCCGCATGTCGTAAATTATTCCCAATGCCTGCACGGCAATTAAGGGCGTAACCGAAATGAAGGCTATTATCCCGAATCCATTTGTTAAAACTGATTGGGCACCTGGGCCTGCTGTAGCTGCCACAGCCTGTGCCGTTCCTAGTGTAAGCGGAGTCAAGAATGCCGAGGTTAAAGCACCGCCCGTGACACCCCCCGAGTCAAACGCCAGCGCAACGAAAAGCTTGGACGTAAATTTCATCATGATTAGTGCCACGGCGTAAAGCGGGATCAAAAACCATAGAATATTTATTTGCGTCAAAATTTTTACCATGGAAATCAGCGCTGCAAAACCTATGCCTATCGCAAGGGTTAATCGTATCGTCATCTTTTTTATGTGGCCGTTGGTTATTTCTTCAAGCTGCTCGCCCAGCACGGTGACGGCCGGCTCCGATAACGTTATCGCGGCACCGAGCACAAACCCTACTAAAAGCAGCAACCACTTAAACCAATCGGGACGGACAGGATCTAAAAATACCTCGCCGATATATTTCCCGGCAAACGCGAAGCCAAAGTCAATCCCCGACAGGAAAATGAGTAAGCCGACGTATACGGAGATTGCGCCGAGCAATATCATGATAAACTCCTTTTTAGGAAGCTTAATCAGCATAAATTGAAACGGCAGAAACACAATAACAACCGGAAAAAGCGCCAGCGCAACGCCTCCCAAGTTTGAAACGATGATTCCGCCTAAGCTTTCCGCCGCTCCCGGATCATATAGACCGGCAGGCGGAAGTATACCGCCGTATGACACTTTTAAGATTATTCCGTAAATAAACAGAGCCAATATAGGCCCCACTGATGCAAGCCCTATTATTCCGAAAGTATCTTCGTTAGTTTTGTGTTTCGACATCGTGCCCGAAATGCCTACGCCGAGCGCAAGTATAAACGGCACCGAAACGTCGCCCGTGGTTGCACCGCTGCCATCGAAGGCCAATGCGATAAACTGCTCAGGAACGAAAATAACAATAACGAATGTTATGATATAGAGTGCCGCAAAAACAACCTTGATATTCAGGTCTTTCATAATTCTGAACAGTGAGAACCCAACCATAACACCTATTCCCGCACCCATTATCCATACGAACATCATTTCATTAACGCTTTCCATTATCATGTGGGTCTGCCTGGCCAATACCGACAAGGCTGGCTCAGCAACCGTTGCAAGGAGTCCGAATAAAAAGCCGAAAAAGATTATGAAAACAACTTTTTTCAGCTTTATCAGCGAGCTTCCTACCAGTTTTCCGATAGGCAGAATGCTGATATTAAGGCCGTCCAGAAATAAAGATTGACCCACAACGACACCTATGTAACCAACGATTAGCTTCACATAATCGAACGCGTTTTCCATGGGCGCCACAAAACCGCAGACAATTATTATAATCGCTGCTAGTGGTAGTGACG
>JAEXXN010000116.1 GCA_023405875.1 Bacillota bacterium
CATTGAGGATATGATCGGGTCCAGGGTATTAGGAGGCGAGAAGGTCAAGAACAGCCGGATCAAGGCGGTGCGCCCTGACAAAACGATATATTTCAGTATGAGCGGAAATCCCATCTATGATGAAAACGGCAGGATAAGTGCGGCATTAATATGCTGCAGGGATATTACCGAGGAGGTTGAGAAGGAAGACCTGATCTATCAGCAAAATGCCCAGCTTGAAATAATAATCGAGAACATGGCTGACGGTTTTTGCCAGATAGATAAGAATAAAAACTGCATAAAAGTCAATAAGGCTTACCGGAGAGTCATGGAAAGCAGAACGATTGACGAAATTGAACAGTCAAGCCCGGATGGATTGAAAATGTACGATGAAAACGGGGGAGAACTTCCTGCAGAGGATATACCCGATAATAAATTGCTAAGGGGCGAAAAAGTGCACCAGCAGAGGGTAATGACTGTAATAAACAGTAAGAAGCATTATTTCGATATTACAGGGACTCCGTTTATGGACAATAACGGGACTTTCTTATATGGGATATTGACAAGCAGTGATGTGACAGGCAGGGTTCAAAGAGAAAATACTATAAGGCAGCAGCATGAAAAGCTGCTGAAAATAGAACAGGAAAAAAACGAAGCATTGATAAAAACAATGGAAATGAAGGATGAATTCCTGTCAATCGTCTCTCATGAGTTCAAAACCCCCATTGCCGTTATAAATTCAGCAATAGAAACAATGGAGCTGGTATGCAGGGATGAATTATCTGCAAAGGTAAAGAGATATATCGGGGTGATCAAGCAGAATTCCATGAGACAATTGAGGCTGGTGAACAATCTTCTTGACATAACCCGTGCAAATGCAGGGCAGATCAGGATACACAGAAGCTATGTGGATATTGTGCTCCTTACAGCGTCAATAGTCGATTCTGTAAATATATATGCCCAGCAAAAAGGCCTGGATATAAAATATATAACCGCAATGAAAGCAAAGTATATATATCTGGACGAAGAAAAGTATGAGCGTATAATTCTGAATCTGATCTCTAATGCAATAAAGTTTACCTCCAGGGATAATACCATAACTGTAAAGCTATTTCAAAAAAGCATAGGAGGCAAAAGCAAGATTTTTCTGGAAGTGACCGATACCGGCGTAGGAATTCCCAAGGATAAGCAAAACCTTATTTTTGAACGCTTCGGACAGGTTGACTGCTCTCTGACGAGGCAGGCGGAAGGAACCGGTATAGGGTTATCACTTGTAAAGAAATTTGTTGAAGTACATCAGGGCGAGATAAAGGTAGACAGTGAGGTGGGAAAGGGGAGTACCTTTACAGTGATCCTGCCAATATTGGAAAAGTGCAGCGATACAGAAGCAAAGAAGGCTCCGGAGCTGATGGACAACAGGCTTCTGCAATCGGTGGCCATTGAATTCTCCGATATTTATTTCTAGTACTTATTTTACTATCTTGTTAAAGAGGACAACGATCCTGTCCATAAAGTCGGATACAGTCCTGAAGGTTAAGCTGAAGGCTGTGTCTGCTTCTCCCAGGGTTACAAATTCCCGGATAAGATCATTGGCAAGTATGTATTCGGATTCCTGTATTTCCCGCAGAGATCTCTCATAGCCGTCCCTGCACAGCTCAACATCTACAGGCTCCCTTGAGCTGAGGTTCCATGCCTTGCTGTGCTCAAATACTCCATCTCTTGACATTACAAAAATCTTGTAATCATCTATGAAGGAGCCCTTTATCATCTGTGACTGGGATGCCACAAAACCGCTTTCGGCATTCAGGAGGTCCTGGCCGAAAAGCTTGAGGCGGTTTTCTTTTATGCCAAGAAGGTTCAGCATGGTAGGCAGAAAATCCATCTGTCCCCCGACTATAATATTAGTTTCATTTATATTTTTACTGGGTATATGGAATATAAGCGGAACATTCAGAGACTCATCATAGGTATATTCATGTCCAAGGAGCACCGACATCAGCCTGTCGTTTTCCGGGACACCGTTAGGTATTCCGCGATGGTCGCCATATATTGCTATTATAGAGTTTTCATAGAGGCCCAGTGTTTTCAGCTCTTCAATAAAAAGTCCGAGGCTTTCATCGGTATAATTTATTGTTTGAAGATAACGCCCGAGCACTGTGTCCTGATGCTCCGGGTTCAACTGTATTTTCTTGTATTTTTCCGGTAGTGCATAGGGATGATGGCTTGACAGTGTGATAAGAAAGGAATAAAAGGGCTGTTTCGCATTGCTGAGAAAAGCGGCAGACTGCTTGAAGAAGTATTTGTCACTGAGGCCCCAGCCTATTATTTCTTCAGGATCGAAATCATTCATGTTGATAAATCTGTCATAACCCAGCATGGGATAGATATTCTGCCTGTTCCAGAACTCCGGCTTGTATGCATGAAATGCCATTGTGCTGAAGCCTTTTTCCTTCAGGATCATCGGCAAGCCCATGAATCTGTTATTCTCATATTTGCTGTAGGCGGGAAGGTCCATTGAGGGATAAAGGGAATTCTGTGTAACGAATTCCGCATCAGAGGTGCTGCCCTTTCCAAGCTGCTGGTAGAAACGGTTAAAATATATGGAATCTTTGGCAATAAGGCGGTTAAGGTTAGGTGTAAGCACCTGCCCGTTGTATTCCATATTTATGACGAAATCCTGAAGGGCTTCTACCTGGATGACTATAACATTTCTATCTCTGGCTGCTCCAAAAAATTGAGGAACAGCTTCAGGCTTTCTTTTTTCCGGTACAGCCTTGCTTTTCGGAGCTTTTTCCGTTGCTTCCGTTGTTTCCTTTTCGCTGCTTGGTATTACTCCCGGCAGCTGTGATATATGATAATGCAGCAGTCCGAATCTGGCATAAGCCTGACCGCTGCTCTTCAGATCACTTAACGTGAAGTCTGTATAGACAACAAAGGCAATAAGCAGCGCAGCTGCTATTGAAGGCAATATACCCGGTCCGGAGGAGCTTTGACCTTTTTTTATATAATAATGGTGGAGAAATATTGGTATGATATCGGCAAAAAAAAGCAGATATTCGGCAGAGAACAGTGAGGCAACACTGTCCTTTATTGACGGCAATACTTTCAGAAGCTGCAGGTCGGTAATTGAGGGAAGAATATTGAAATGCCTGAAGTAAAGTAGGTCAGATAATACTATCAGGGCAAGGAGCTCATGTGAAAGCATTCTCACCGGGAAGCATTTTCTCGAAAGGATAAGATTCACTGTTGAATATATTGCAAGAAGAAGGAGTGCTGTCCTGAGGGCAGCCGGCAGAAGATTCCGGGTATTTTCGGTCAAATGGTACAGGGCGACGAATTTACATAAGGTCAGAGCAGTCATTAACAAGGTCTGCTCTATTAGATAAGAGTGCTTTTTAATGAGCATAGATCAATATTCCTCCTGTTATAACGCATCAGTAGAAAAAATTTTTTCCCTTTGCGCGTTTCAACGAGGCGGAAGATATGTAGGTGGGGGACATCTATCGCCTCGTTATAGGCTTAATTGATTTATATTCACAAGCATTGTACCAAATTACTAAAAACCGATATATGGGTATTTCTTGATATTGTATGGAAAATATGAGAAGCTGGAATATGGCAAAAAATAAAAAAGCCTGTCGGGCTGGCTGACGTAGGCTTGCCCTGCAGCCGGAGCAACAGCCGGCTCAACAGGCTAAATAATCAGGAGGCTGAAATGGATACGAGAGAAATCAAGCCGGGAGCAAAATACAGGCACTTTAAGGGTAATGAATATCTGGTGCTGCATGTGGCAAAGCATTCCGAGACACTGGAGGAATATGTAGTATATCAGGCCCTGTATGGCCAGCGGAGCATATGGATAAGGCCCCTGGAGATGTTTATGGGCATGAAAGAGGTGGAAGGCAGGCTGGTCTATAGATTTGCAGAAGTGGATTGATCCATGATTTTGAATACTGCCAGATCCTTGTTTTTACACTCCAGCATTATATCAAAGTCATTTTGTACAAGCTCAACTGCCCGCTTGTAATCTCCATAATCTATAAAATCACTGTGATGCCTGTCTGTAGGGAAGCTTTTGCCGCTGCTCAGGTGAATCTTCGGTCTTTTTCCCTTCCAGGTCCTTTTTATCCTTTCAATCAACACCGGCAGGTTGTCGTCCTCATGATTGCAATAGTGATGGTGGACATCCAGTACCATAGGCACTCCTAATTCTTCGCATAACTGAAGCACATCGGCGGCGGTGAATACCTTGTCGTCGTTTTCTACCACCAGCTTGTCTCTTATGCCTTCCGGAAGAGATAAAAAATTCCTTTTGAACCTGTCCATCGCCTCGGCTTTTCCTCCGGCACCGCTTCCTGTATGAATAATGAGGAGGTTATTGCCTACAAGCTCGGAAAGCTTGTTGTGATGCTCAAGGATAGCTATGCTGTTCCTTACTACCTCAGGACTATCGGAATTAAGCACGCAGAATTGATCCGGATGCATGCTTATTCTTATTTTACCTTCATCGGCAATGGACTTTATCCTGCCGCACATATTGAGGATATCCCGATCCTCCCACCAGTTCCATTGGGGAAGGTAGCCGGCAAGGGGTATCAGAGACGAGCTTAAACGGTAAAGGCCGATGCCCTTTTCAATACACCAAAGCATGATTTTTCCTACATTGTAAAGATTGTCCACCGACATTGAACGCAGCCTTCTCATCCGCTCCTCCGGAGGGAGGCTTTCATAGGTTTTTACACTCATTGTCCTGAATTTTCCGTTTTCCTTCAGACTGATCGATATACATGCGAAACCTAGAGCAGGCATAGTATTCTCCTTTGTATATTAAAAATGACTAGATGATATTATTTGAAGTTATTTATATTCTGATACGTATATATTTATAGAAGTTTCTGAAGTATTCGGACGGCCAATAGCCGCCCCTACGATTCCGCTGCATTTAGTCCGTAGGGGCGCCCAGTGGGCGTCCGAATCGTTGCACATTATTCAGCGTATATACAGAGGGAGGAGTAAAAATGGAACATTCAGAGAGCAGGGACAGCGGATTTTTTGATATTATAACCGATAAGCAGGCTTATTTGAGCATGATATACCTTATGCTTTCCTTTCCACTGGGCATATTATATTTCGTATTCATGGTTACAGGTCTTTTTATGGGAATAAGCCTCATCCCGGTATTTATAGGAGTGCCGCTTTTATATGTATTTATGGTTTCCGTCAGGTATCTTATGTGGTTTGAAAGAAAAATGGCAGCAGCCTTTCTGGGCATAAGCCTGGCCGAAAATAACGGATCACGGCAAAAAGGCATAGGAATACTGCGGGGCTTCAAAAATGAGCTTCTTGACAAGGAATTGTGGAAGGGACTGACATATCTGACAACAAAATTTATTATGAGTACAGTGATATTCTGCTTGTGTATTTTTCTTGCTGTGCTGAGCCTGGGACTTGTAGCGGCACCGATAGTATATAATATTCTGGAATACAGCCTTGCCATGGATGGAGGCGGATACTTAATTATTGACGGTATTCAGGTGAACGGCTTGCTTCATTTGCTGGGGATCAGCGCTTCACCCCGGGAGGAAATGCTTATATTCATGCTGCTTGGTGTATTTACCGGAATCGGCAGTATGCATTTTATTAAATGGGCCGCATACCTTTGGGGCGATTTTTTGAAGCTTATGTCTCCGTCAAAGCAATAAAAATAAGCTTCGTCGGTTCTCCATAGTATATTTAGCGCAGCAGGGCTAAAAATATAAACTGAGACTGAGATTGAAAAATATTATGGAGGTATGTAAAATGAATAGAGAGGCTTATGACAAGATAGTGACGGGAAAAAGTCTGGAGAGCATTTTCGGTAAGAACGAAAAACTGAGCAGCGTGGAAAACTATCTTATACATGTTGATACGGTCGACGGTACACAAAACAATTATGTAGTGAATATGAAGAACAGGCATAAGGAGTTATCCGAGGTATATGTATCATCGTCTGATTTGACGAGCCTCAAGATGGTATAATCATTGTGGCAGGGGGATTCTGGAAGGGATGAATGAAAGAGTTAATTGTATCACTTGTATCCATTATTATGTGACCTGGGATAAGAATTTTCCCTATGGCTGCAGACTTTTTGAGTTCAAATCCCGCAGACTGCCTTCTCTGCTTGTAAGAGAATCAACAGGCGACAGTTGTAAGAATCATGTGCAAAAGAAAAAGAAAAATATACGGGAAATTTGAAGTTGCTGATAAAAATGTATTTTATAAAGGGTTTAATGCATAAAAGCTGATATTTTGGAAATAATACCCTCCAGAACAATATGGAGGGAAAACTATGTTTGAAGATAGAAGTATCAAGCGCAAAAGAAGGTTTTTACTGGCTGCAGTCTTTCTGCTGCTTGCTTCTGCTGCATTTGGGGTTGGGTATTTTTTTAACTCCGATACCCCCAAGGCTTTGGAGGATCTGGAGGACCCCTCAAAGGTAAGCCTGCAGATACCCGACAGTCTTATAAACCCCAAGACGGTAAAAGAGCCCGTTGAGCAGGTGAATGCAAACAGCAATGAAGATCAGGAGGTAAGCGCACAGGAGACCGGGATACTTTCCCCCAATACCCAGCTGATCTTCAAAACCCGCTACGCTTCCTGCGGACATACCATAGAAAAAGCTGTTCAGGCTTCTGAAGACGAGACAAATATGAGTGATATTCAATTGCAGGAAAAATACCCGGATTGGGAGCTGTCTGCTTTTTCACCGCCTATAGTTGAAATGAGCAGGGAGATTGACGCCTATTGTCCCAACCACTATATTATCGGAGAAGAAGACGGATATATCACAATATATATTTATGATGAAACCGGAAAAAAGATATTGCAGGAAAAGACCGATATATCCCTTGCAGCGCTTACCCCTGAGGATCAGCAGGCACTTAAGGGGGGAATCATAGTGGATACAGAGGAGCAGAAGGAGCAGACACTGGAAGGCTTCAGCGATTAAAGGCCAATGAATGGGAAGTTTAAAGCAGCTAAATACTGCTTTATTTTTTTTTGCCAAAAAGGTTATAGTATTGATAGCGAATATATGTTTGGGTGGTGTATTGTTGTTGTTGATATTAGGAATCGACCCGGGTATAGCAATACTGGGTTATGGTCTTGTAAGATATGAGGCAAACAAATTTACAGTTGTTGATTATGGTGCAGTCACCACA